>DATIDB010000155.1:0-3379 GCA_035456545.1 Alphaproteobacteria bacterium
CACGCCAAGATCAAGGGCCGCTATCGCTCGGTCGACGCGGACGGCAACCAGACTTCGCAGATCTTCGAGACGACCCCTGGTCGGCTCCTCATCGGCGAGCTCCTGCCGAAGGACCCGAACATCCCGTACGATCTCTGCAACAAGCTGATGACCAAGAAGGAGATTTCCAACATGATCGATGCCGTCTACCGGCATTGCGGTCAGAAGGAGACGGTCATCTTCTGCGACCGCATCATGCAGCTCGGCTTCACCCAGGCGTTCAAGGCCGGCATCTCGTTTGGCAAGGACGACCTCGTCATCCCGGCGACCAAGACCAAGCTGGTCGACGAGACCCGCGCCAAGGTCCAGGAATACGAGCAGCAGTACCAGGACGGCCTGATCACCCAGGGCGAGAAGTACAACAAGGTGGTCGACGCGTGGTCGCACTGCACGGACCGCGTCGCCGACGAGATGATGAAGGTCATGTCGAGCCATGCGACCGGGCGGTCGATCAACTCCGTCTTCATGATGGCGCATTCGGGCGCGCGCGGCTCGGCGGCGCAGATCAAGCAGCTCGCCGGCATGCGCGGGCTGATGGCCAAGCCGTCGGGCGAGATCATCGAGACGCCGATCATCTCGAACTTCAAGGAAGGCCTCACCGTGCTCGAGTACTTCAACTCGACCCACGGCGCCCGCAAGGGCCTGGCCGACACGGCGCTGAAGACGGCCAATTCCGGCTATCTGACGCGCCGGCTGGTCGACGTCGCGCAGGACGCCATCATCACCGAGGAGGATTGCGGCACCTCCGACGGCCTGACGGTGAAGGCGGTGGTCGAAGGCGGCGAGGTCATCGCCCCCTTGTCCGAGCGCATCCTCGGCCGCACCGCGGCGGTCGATGTGATCGACCCGTTGAGTGGCACGCTCCTGGCCAAGGCCGGCGAGCTGATCGAGGAGGAACATATCGAGGAGATCGAACGGGCGGGCATCGATTCCGTCGGCATCCGCTCGGTCCTGACCTGCCAGACCAAGACCGGCGTCTGCGCGCGCTGCTACGGGCGCGATCTTGCCCGCGGCACGCTCGTCAATGTCGGCGAGGCGATCGGCGTCATCGCGGCGCAGTCGATCGGCGAGCCCGGCACGCAGCTCACCATGCGCACCTTCCATATCGGCGGCGCGGTGCAGGGCGGCGTCGAGCAGAGCCGCGTCGATGCGGCCTTCGATGCGATGCTGCAGGTCAAGAACCGCAACATCGTCGTCAACAGCGAAGGCACTCCGGTCGTCATGGGCCGCAACTGCGAGCTGGTGCTGGTGGACGAGCAGGGCCGCGAAAAGGCGCGCCACCGCGTCCCCTACGGCGCCAAGCTCCTCACGGCGGACAACGAAAGGGTGACCAAGGGCCAGCGCCTCGCCGAATGGGATCCCTACACGCTGCCGATCATCACGGAGCGCGAGGGCATCGCCAACTATGTCGACCTGGTCGAGGGTCTGTCGATGCGCGAGGTGGTGGACGAGACCACCGGCATCTCCAATCGCGTGGTCATCGACTGGAAACAGCAGCCGCGCGGAAGCGAGCTCAGGCCCCGGATCACGCTGCGCGACGAGAAGGGCAATGTCGTCCTGCTCGGCAACGGGCTGGAGGCGCGCTACTTCATGTCGGTGGACGCGATCCTGAGCGTCGAGAACGGCGCGAAGGTGAAGGCGGGCGACGTCCTGGCCCGCATCCCGCGGGAATCGTCAAAGACCCGCGACATCACCGGCGGCCTGCCGCGGGTGGCCGAGCTGTTCGAGGCGAGGAAGCCCAAGGACTTCGCCATCATCAGCGAAGGCGCCGGCCGCGTGGAGTTCGGCAAGGACTACAAGACCAAGCGCCGGATCGTCGTCGTGCCCGAGGGCGAGGAGGGAGCCGAGCCCAAGGAATACCTGATCCCCAAGGGCAAGCACATCTCGGTGCAGGAGGGCGATTACGTGCAGCAGGGCGACCTGCTGATGGACGGCAACCCCGTCCCGCACGACATCCTCAACGTGCTTGGGGTGGAGGCGCTCGCCCAGTATCTCATCAACGAGATCCAGGAGGTCTATCGGCTCCAGGGCGTGAAGATCAACGACAAGCACATTGAGGTGATCGTCCGCCAGATGCTGCAGAAGGTCGAGGTCCACGATCCGGGCGAGACCACCTTCCTGGTCGGCGAGCAGATCGACCGCTCCGAGTTCGAGGAGGCCAACGACAAGACCGTCACCGACGGCGGCCGTCCGGCCGTCGCCCGGCCGGTGCTGCAGGGCATCACCAAGGCCAGCCTGCAGACCCGCTCCTTCATCTCGGCGGCCTCCTTCCAGGAGACCACCCGCGTCCTCACCGAGGCGGCGGTCTCCGGACGGGTCGACAGCCTGATCGGGCTGAAGGAGAACGTCATCGTCGGCCGGCTCATCCCGGCCGGAACCGGCAGCGTGGTCAACCGCCTGAAGCAGATCGCCGCGGAGCGCGACCGGGTGCTCAGGGGCGAGCCGCAGCCGGCGCTTCCGGCGACCGAGGAGGAGAAGGCCGAAGTGGCCTGATCCGCCGATCCGCTCTTGGACGTCAAAGCCCAGCGATCTTCGTCGCTGGGCTTTTTCTTTGCCGGGAACCCATTTTTATTGCTTGTGTCATCCGTAAACATTGCCTGAAACGCGCAACTTCAGGTAAAAGGATGACCTGTTCACGCCAATCAGATGCAAGGGGTCAGGCTTGCAGGATTATGCTGCGTCAACCGCCCATCGGGCGCTGGCGGCCGAAAGGCCGCTCGGTTGCGAGATCGGCCGGCCTGCCGCTGTTCTATCGTGCGCCCTGGCCACTCGACAGCCGGCGTCATGCCGGAAAGAGGCTCGGGCCGGCGGACTTCGGGTTCGCCCGCCAGACCAACTCGATCCCGCTGAACGCGATTGAATTCCCGAGTGCGGTCCGGCAATACCCCATCGTCTTCACGGCGAGCGATCCGGCCGTCCCCGTGGCCGTCGTCGGCCTGCGCGACCGGGAAAATCTCTATGTCCAGGGGGATGGTAGCTGGGCGCCCGGGACGTACGTCCCCGCCTATGCGCGGCGCTACCCGTTCATCTTGGTCGAGAACCCGGAGCAGAAACAGTTCACGGTCTGCATCGACGAGGCCTCGGCGAGCCTGCGGGATGGGGAGGGGGAGCCGCTGTTCGAAGGCGATGCCCCGGCCGCTGCCGCCATTCGGGCCCGCGACTTCTGCTCGGCCTTCCAGGCCCAGACCGTGGCCACCCGCGCCTTCGCAGATGCGGTCGCGGGCGCCGGGCTCCTCATCGAGAACCGGGCGCAGGTCGCGCTCCGCGACGGCCGGGCGCTCGGCATGAGCGGCTTTCGGGTGATCGACGAGGCCAAGTTCAACGCGCTTCCGGACGAGAC
>DATIDB010000156.1:0-2178 GCA_035456545.1 Alphaproteobacteria bacterium
TGGCGACGCGAATGTATTACCTGCAGGTCGTGGAAGCGGATCGCTTCGCCATGCTGGCGGAGGACAACCGGGTCAATCCTCGCCTGCTACCGCCTCCGCGCGGGCGCATCCTGGACCGCTTCGGCCATGTCCTCGCCGACAATCGCCAGGACTACCGCGCGATCATCGTGCGCGAACAGGCAAAGGATGTGGATCTGGTGCTCGAGCGGCTGGCGGACGTGATCGGCCTCGCCCCCGAGGAGCGCAAGCGCATCTTGAAGGAAATGCGGCTGCGGCGGGCCTTCGTTCCGGTCAAGGTGCGCGAGAACCTGAGTTGGGAGGAGGTCTCCCGGATCGAGGTGAATACGCCCGACCTGCCGGGCATCGCCATCGAGGTGGGGCAGATCCGCAACTACCCGGACGGCGAGATCGCCGCGCACGCCCTGGGCTATGTCGCCGCCGTGTCGGAAAGCGAGCTTAACGGCGATCCGCTTCTGGAGCTGCCCGGCTTCCGCATCGGCAAGGACGGCATCGAACGGAAATACGAGGACGTCCTGCGCGGCAGCGCCGGCTCAAGCCAGGTCGAGGTGAACGCCGTCGGACGGGTCATCCGCGAGCTGGCGCGCAAGGAGCCGGAGCCCGGCGCCGACCTCACGCTCACCATCGACGCCGGGCTTCAGAAGTTCCTCTTCGAGCGGCTGTCCCAGGAGGTGGCCGGCTCGGCCGTCGTGATGGACGTCCAGAACGGCGATGTTCTGGCGCTCGTTTCGACTCCGAGCTTCGACCCCAACAAATTCTCCGCCGGGCTCACCGCCGCCGATTGGCAAGCGCTGGTGAACAATCCCTTGAAGCCGCTGGGCAACAAGGCGATCGCCGGCCAATATGCGCCGGGCTCCACCTTCAAGATGATCGTGGCACTGGCGGCGCTCGGCCAGGGGCTCGACCCCTCCCATCGCGTCTTCTGCAGCGGCCAGATCAGCCTCGGCACCGCGAAGTTCCATTGCTGGAAGAAGGGAGGGCACGGCTCGGTCGACATGATCGGCGGGCTGAAGCATTCCTGCGATCTCTATTTCTACGATGTTTCGCGCCGCGCCGGCATCGATGCCATCGCCGAGACCGCGCGGCTGTTCGGCTTCGGCAAACCCGTCGGGATCGATCTGCCGCGCGAGCGCGGCGGGCTGATGCCCGACCGCAATTGGAAGCTCGCGAATCTCGGAGAACCTTGGCAGCCGGGAGAGACGCTCGTGGCCGGCATCGGTCAGGGCTTCACTTTGTCGACCCCGCTCCAGCTCGCGGTGATGACGGCGCGGATCGCCAACGGCCGCTCCGCCCTCGCCCCGCGCCTGGTCCGTACGGCCGAGCCGCCGGCTTGGCCGGAGCTCGGCATTTCCGAGGAGCACATGAAGGTGGTCCAGGAGGGGATGTCGCGGGTGACCAACGAGGTCGGCGGCACCGCCTACAGCGCCCGTATCCAGGAGCCGGGCATGGCCATGGCCGGGAAGACCGGCACGGCGCAGGTCCGCCGGATCACCCTGGCCGAGCGCTTGACCGGGGTGAAGAAGAACGAGGAGCTGCCTTGGGAGCAGCGCGACCACGCCCTCTTCGTCGGTTTCGCGCCAGTGGGGGCTCCCCGCTACGCTGCCGCGGTCGTCGTCGAGCATGGCGGCGGCGGGTCGAAAGTGGCGGCGCCCATCGCGCGCGATGTCCTGATCGAGGCGCAGCGCCGCAATTCCGGCGGGGACACGCCGGTGCAGACCGTGGCGGAAGGGACGTAGAGCCATGCTTGCGGCCTTCGACCACGGCGCCCGCACCAGGCTTCGCCCCTGGCAGAAGCTCCCCCAGATCAATTGGCCGATGGTGGCCCTGATCTGCATTCTCGCGAGCATCGGCTTCGTGATGCTCTATTCCGCGGCGGGCGGCCGGTTCGATCCCTGGGCGGATCGCCAGATGGTCCGCTTCGCGGTCGGCCTCGGGATGATGCTTACGGTGGCCGTCCTCGATCTGAGGCTCTGGCTGCGTTATTCCTATCTCATCTACGGCGGCGCGCTGACCCTTCTGGTGGCGGTGGAGATCGCCGGCGAGATCGGAATGGGGGCGCAACGCTGGATCGATCTCGGCTTCTTCCAGCTCCAGCCCTCCGAACTGATGAAGGTCGCGCTGATCCTGGCGCTGGCGCGGTATTTCCACGGGCTCGAGGCG
>DATIDB010000157.1:0-9226 GCA_035456545.1 Alphaproteobacteria bacterium
CTCGTCGGGGCCTTTTCCAGGGGATGTCTCAACTCGACGGAAGGAGCGCATGGAAACCCAGATTGACGCCTCGCAACTCGCCGGATCCTTGCCCCCGGCCGACCTGTCGCTCTGGGGGCTGTTCCTGCAGGCCGACATCATCGTCAAGGTGGTGATGCTGATCCTGCTCATGGCCTCGTTCTGGAGCTGGGCCATCATCTTCGAGAAGGCGATGCGCCTGAAGCGGCTGAACGCCCGCGCGCGCCAGTTCGAGGAATCCTTCTGGGCCGGGGGCTCGCTCGAGGAGCTGTTCGACCGCGTCAGCGCGCGGCCGGCCGATCCCATGGCGTCGATCTTCGTCGCCGCCATGCGCGAGTGGCGGCGCTCGGTCTCCAAAGGCCTGCTCGTCACCGACCAGCTTCGCGCCAGCCTGCAGCAGCGGATCGAGCGGGTGATGCAGATCACGCTCGGGCGCGAGATGGAGCAGGCGGAGCGGCAGATGGTGTTCCTCGCCTCGGTCGGGGCGGCGGCGCCCTTCGTCGGCCTCTTCGGCACCGTCTGGGGCATCATGAACAGCTTCGCCTCGATCGCGGCCTCGAAGAACACCAGCCTTGCGGTCGTCGCGCCCGGCATCGCCGAGGCGCTGTTCGCGACCGCGCTGGGCCTGGTCGCGGCCATTCCGGCGGTGCTCGCCTTCAACAAGCTCTCCAACGATCTCGGCCGCTACGCCCTGAAGCTGGAGACCTTCGCCGGCGAATTCGGGGCCATCCTCTCCCGGCAGCTCGAGGAGAAGCGCTGATGGCCGTCTCCCTCCACGGCGGCAACGGCGGATCGCGCTATCGACGCCGCTCCTACCGCCCGATGAGCGAGATCAACGTGACGCCGATGGTCGACGTCATGCTGGTGCTGCTGATCATCTTCATGGTCGCCGCGCCGCTCTTGACGGTCGGCGTGCCGGTCGACCTGCCCAAGACCTCGGCCGCCACCATCAACGACCAGGACGAGCCCCTGGTGATCTCGATCGACAAGGAGGGCAAGCTCTACCTGCAGGACACCGAGATCGCGCTGGAGAGCCTGGTGCCGCGGCTCAACGCGATCACCAACAACAAGCCCGATACGCGCGTTTATGTGCGCGGCGACCGCGCCATCGACTACGGGCGCATCATGGAGGTGATGGGCACGGTGAGCGCCGCCGGCTTCACCAAGGTCGCGCTGATCGCCGAGCTGCCGCGCGAGACCGCGGCGAAGGCCGGCGGGTAGGGCGCGAGGAGGGTCGGAGCGAAGGGCATGCGCCGCAGCCTCGTCCTCTCCGGTCTGCTGCACCTCGCGGTGCTGGCGCTGGTCGTTTTCGGCCTGCCGCGCTGGCACGAGCCGATCGAGGTCGCGCCCGCGATTCCGGTTGAGGTCGTGACCCTGACCGAGAAGGCTTCCGCCCCGAAAGCCGAGCCCAAGCCGCAGCCCGTGAAGCTCGAGCCCAAGCCCGAGACGCCGCCTCCCGCGCCGACGCCGCCCACGCCCCCCGCGCCGCCGCCGGTGGCCGAGCCGGAGCCCGAGCCGGAGCTAGAGCCCAAGCCGCAGGAGGTCGCCGCTCTGCCGCCCGAGCCGGAGCCCGAGCCTATCCCCGAGCCCGAGCCCGCGCCCAAGCCGAAGCCCGAGCCCGAGGTGAAGAAGCCGGAGCCGCCCAAGCCCTTGGCGAAGCCCAAGCCTCCGGCGCCCAAGCCGAAGCAGGAGGCGAAGAAGCCGGAAGAAAAGAAGCCGCCCGAACCGCAGAAGCCGTCCTTCCTGAAGACGATCGAGAAGCTGAAGCAGACGACCGAGACGGCGAAGGTCGAGCCCAAGCCGCAACCCGAGCCGCAGCCGCAGCCCGCCGCGCAGCCGAGCTCGGTCGAGGACCAGCTTGCGCGCAACGAGCTGAGCGAGCTGATCCGCCGCAAGGTGGAAGGGTGCTGGAACGTGCCGGCCGGCGCGCGCGAGGCGGGGGACCTCCTCGTCGAGATCAAGGTGATGCTGAACCGCGACGGCTCCGTGGTGCGCGCCGACATCGTCGACGCCGGCCGCGCCGCCGGCGACGCCTTCTACCGCGCCGCCGCCGAGAGCGCGCGCCGGGCCGTGCAGATCTGCAGTCCGTTCGATGAGCTGCCGGCGGACCGCTACGACATCTGGCAGACGCTGACCTTGCGATTCAATCCGAAGGAGATGCTGGGGACATGACCATTCGCCTGCGCAGGAGGGACCTGATGGCCGGCGCTGCCGCCGCCGGAGCGACGGCCGCGCTCGGCCGACGCGCCTTCGCCGACCTCAGCATCGACATCACGCGCGGCCAGGTGCAGCCGCTGCCCATCGCGATCACCACCTTCTACAGCCCCGATCCCGGCGCGGCGAAGCTCGGCGCCGACATCTCCGGCGTGATCTCCTCCAATCTGGAGCGATCGGGCCTCTTCAAGCCGATCGACCGGCGCGCCTTCATCCAGACGCCCGAGGCCCTTCAGGCCGGCCCGCGATTCGGCGACTGGCGCGTCATCAACGCGCAAGCCCTCGTCGGCGGCAATGTCCGGCAGACCGCCGACGGGCGCGTGCGCACGGAATTCCGCCTCTGGGACGTCGCGGCCGAGCAGCAGCTCATCGGCGTCGCCTACACCTCGGACAACTGGCGGCGGATCGCGCATATCATCTCGGACGCGATCTACAAGCGCCTCACCGGCGAGGAAGGCTATTTCGACTCGCGCATCGTCTATGTGGCGGAAAGCGGCCCATCGACTCGGCGGATCAAGCGCCTGGCGATCATGGACCAGGACGGCGCCAACCACCGCTTCCTCACCGACGGCTCCAATCTGGTGCTGACGCCGCGCTTCTCCCCCACCCTGCAGGAGATCACCTATTTCTCCTATTTCAACAACCAGCCGCGCGTTTACCTCTTCAACATCGACACCGGCCAGCAGGAGGTCCTGGGCGAATTCCCGGGCATGACCTTCGCGCCCCGGTTCTCGCCGGACGGCAACCAGGTCATCATGAGCATGGCGCGGGCCGGCAATTCCGACATCTTCGTGATGGATCTGAGGACCCGCCGCACGCGCCGTCTCACCGACGATTCCTCGATCGATACGTCTCCGTCATTTTCGCCCGATTCGAGCGAAATCGTCTTCAATTCCGACCGCGGCGGCTCCCCGCAGATCTACACCATGAACGCCGGCGGGGGAGGCGTGAAGCGCATCAGCTTCGGCAAGGGCCGCTACAACACTCCGGTCTGGTCGCCGCGCGGCGACCTCATCGCCTTCACCCGCAGCGATCAGGGGCGCTTCTATATCGGCGTCATGAAGACCGACGGCTCGGGCGAGCGGCTTCTGGCCGAGGGCTTTCTCGTGGAGGGTCCGACCTGGGCCCCGAACGGGCGCGTGATCGCTTTCTTCAGGCAGGACCCAAATGGTCGCACGCGGATCTACAGTATCGATCTCACTGGATACAATGAGCGGGAAATTATTACGCCCCTGGATGCTTCCGATCCGGCCTGGTCACCCTTGATTCCCTAGGGTTTGGGCACTATAGTCCGCGCCGCAAGGGGTCTCCACGGCCGCGCGTTTCGCAAGGGGAATCGGCGCGGCGGCCATGGCAATCTGGTGTTTGGGGGCACCGGTTTCCTTCCGCAATCCAGCGAAGGCATCAGAGGGGTTCAAATGCGTCTCAAGTTTTTCAGTGTGCTTGCGGCCGGGCTGTTGCTCGCCGCTTGCTCGTCCACGCCGGAAGACACTTCCGCCAGCTCGGGAGCGGGGTCGAACGCGCCTGGCGGCTCCGGCGCCGTCATCGGCGCCGTCACGCCGGGCTCACAGGAAGATCTGGTCCAGAATGTCGGCGACCGGGTGTTCTTCGGCTTCGACAAATACGACCTGACGCCGGAGGCGCAGGCCACTCTCGAGCGCCAGGCCGCCTGGATGCAGCAGCATCCTTCGGTCACGGTGACGGTTGAGGGCCATGCCGACGAGCGCGGCACGCGCGAATACAACCTCGCCCTCGGCGAGCGTCGCGCCAATTCCGTGAAGAACTATCTGGTCGCGCTCGGCGTCGATCAGAACCGCGTCACCACCATCAGCTACGGCAAGGAGCGCCCGGCGGTTGCCGGCTCCAATGAGGACGCCTGGGCGCAGAACCGCCGCGGCGTGACGATGGTCACCGGCGGCGCGCCGGCATCGTAAGTCGTCGGCGGAACCGAACGGAAGCGCCCGCGCCGGCTCGGCGCGGGCGCTTTTCTTTTCGGCCGGCGAAACTCGGTTAGAATGCGGCGCATGTCGCGACCCGATGTCATCAGAAGGACCAGCATCATGCCTTTGCCGGTCTCAATGCCGCCCGCCGCTCGCGCTCTTGCACGCACGATCCTGGGTCTTTGCCTCGCCGGCCTCGTCCTCGCCGCGCCGGCCATGGCGCAGGATTCCCAGACCCGCGCCCTGGTCGACCGGGTCGATCGCCTGCAGCGCGAAGTCACCGACCTTCAGCGCACGGTCTATCGCGGCGCGCCGCCGCCTCCGGGCAGCGTCGCGCCCGCGGAAGGGAGCAATGCGCAGCTCCTGGTCCGGGTGCAGCAGCTCGAGGAGCAGCTCCGGCAGATCACGGGCCAGATCGAGGAGCTGAACTACCGCAATGCGCAGCTCGAGCAGAAGGTGGACAAGATCAACGCCGATACCGATCTGCGCTTGCGGACCTTGGAGGCCGGCGGCGCTCCGCCCGCCGGCGCGCCGGTCGCGGGCGCCGAGACCGGAGGCGCCGCCGCGACGACGGCCGCGCCCTCAGCAGGCGGCGTAGGCGCCGCGGCGCCGTCGACGGCACCGGCCACGGGATCGACCGCGTCCTCCGCTCCCCCCTCCTCCCCAACTCCGGGCGTGCTGGGCACCATTTCCGAAACCGAGCTCTCGGCGAGCCAGGCGACCGGGCCCGACCGCACGGCCGCCGCGGCGGCGGCGGCCGCCGCAGCGGGCGGCGCGACGACGCAAGGCGGGGCCGCCGCGGGAACCGGGGCAGAGGTCGCGGCCCTGCCGCCGGGCGAGCTCCCCGCCGGATCGCCGGAGGAACAGTATCAGTATGCCTGGGGCCTTCTGCGCGCGCAGGACTATCCGGGCGCGGAGGCGGCGCTGCGCAGCTTCATCTCCAAGCATCCGCAGCACGCGCTCACCGGCAACGCGCAGTACTGGCTGGGAGAGACCTATTACGTGCGCAAGGACTACCGTCAGGCGGCGGTCGCCTTCGCTGAGGGCTACCAGACCTATCCCAACAGCGCCAAGGCGCCCGACAACCTCTTGAAGCTGGGGCTTGCCCTCGCCCAGATCGGCGAGAAGGCCGATGCCTGCGAAGCGTTCGCGCAGCTCGGCCGCCAGTTCCCCACGGCGCCGCAGAGCCTGAAGGAGCGCGCGACGCGCGAGCGGCAGCGGCTCGCCTGCGGGTGAGCCGCCGGGTGCACGGCGCCGAGCCGCCGGCGGATGTGGAGTTCTCGGAATTCTCCTCCGCCATGGAGCGGCTCGGCCCGTGGGAGCCGCATCCGACGATCGCGGTCGCCGTGTCGGGCGGCTCCGACAGCATGGCGCTGGCGCTGCTCGCCGGGGATTGGACGCGCCGACGGAGCGGGAGGCTGCTCGCCCTCATCGTGGATCATGGGCTGCGGGCCGGCTCGGCGGCCGAGGCCGAGCGGGTGCGCGGCTGGCTCGAGGCCCGCGCCATCGCGGCGGAGGTGCTGTCCGGGCGCGAGCCTCCGCGCGGGTCGCTCCAGGAGCGCGCGCGCAGGCTGCGTCACCGCCTGCTGGTCGAGGCCTGCATCGATCGGGGCATTCGCCATCTTCTCTTCGCCCATCACCTCGAAGATCAGGCCGAGACCGTGCTGATGCGGATGTCGCGCGGGAGTGGCCTGCGCGGGCTTGCGGGAATCGCCCCGGCCGCATTGGCCCCGGGCTCGGGCGGTCGCGTCAGGCTGCTGCGCCCGCTCTTGCGCTTTCCCAAGGCGCGGCTGCGGGCCGCCCTCAGATCCGCGGGCCAGGACTGGGTCGAGGACCCCTCCAACGCCGATCCTAAGCACGAGCGGGTGCGCTGGCGGGCCCTGATGCCCGTGCTCGCGGCCGGAGGCGTCGACGCTCCCCGGCTTGGGGCGGGAGCGATGCGCATCGCCGAAGCGCGCGCCTCCATCGACCGCGCCGCCGCCTCCTGGCTGGCGGAGGCCGCCGCTCCATCCCGCTACGGCCATGTCCGGGTGCGGATGGAGCGGTTCGACCGCCTTTCGCCGGTGGTGGCCAGGGCGGCGCTCGAGCGGCTCCTCGGGGCCGTCGGCGGCCAGCCCTATCCGCCCCGGGGGGAGCGGCTCTCTCCTCTCATCGACGCGCTCTGCGGCGGCGGGAGAGTCGCCCGGACCCTCGCCGGTTGCGCCTTGCGCCTTGAGAATGGCGTGCTGCTCGTCCTGCGCGAGGCGGCGTCCTTGGAGACGTGCCCGGCGCGGCCGGGCCGGCTGCTCTGGGACGGGCGTTTCGAGCTTCGGCTGGAGGGCCCGCCGGAACCTCTGGAGGGGATCACGATTTCGTGCTTGGGTCCGGGTGGCCTGGCCGAGCTCCGCCGGCGCCTCGCTGCGGCCGGCGCCCCCGGGCTCCACGCCCCGGCCCGCCAGCTTGCAACGATTCCAGCCCTTTGGCGGGGAATGTTGCTCCTTGAAACGCCGCATTTCCCCGACGCCTCGCCGGGTCCGCGCCTGGCTGCCGTGGCCTGGACGCCGCGGCAGCCGCTCGCCGGATGAATGTGTTTACAGTTGCCTAGCCGTAAACGAACATTATGTAAGGTTCGAACCCGCGAGCGCCCGGTCCTTCGGGGCTCCGCGACCGTAGTGTCCAAAGAGGTCACGCAGCCGTGAATCTGGGCCGGAACGTCGTCCTGTGGCTCGTCATCGCCTTGCTCCTGGTGGCGATCTTTAACCTTTTCCAAAGTTCCTCCGGGCCGAGCCGCCACAGCTCGATCGCCTTCTCGCAGTTCCTGGAGCAGGTGGACGAAGGCAAGATCTCCGAGGTCACCATCACCGGCAACACGATCACCGGCACCACTTCGGAGGGCCGCGCCTTCTCGACCTACATGCCGGACAACACCGACATCGTGTCCGAACTGCGCGGGAAGAGCGTCACCATCAACGCCGCCCCGACCGATGACAGCGTTCCCTCGCTGTTCCATGTGCTGGTCTCCTGGTTCCCGATGCTGCTGCTGATCGGCGTGTGGATCTTCTTCATGCGGCAAATGCAGTCGGGCGGCGGCAAGGCCATGGGCTTCGGCAAGAGCCGCGCGCGGCTCCTGACCGAGAAGGTCGGCCGCATCACCTTCGACGACGTCGCCGGCATCGACGAGGCCAAGCAGGAGCTGCAGGAGATCGTCGAGTTCCTGCGCGACCCGCAGAAGTTCCAGCGCCTGGGCGGCAAGATCCCCAAGGGCGTGCTGCTGGTCGGCCCTCCGGGCACCGGCAAGACGCTGCTGGCCCGCGCCATCGCCGGCGAGGCGAACGTGCCCTTCTTCACGATCTCGGGCTCCGACTTCGTCGAGATGTTCGTGGGCGTGGGTGCAAGCCGCGTGCGCGACATGTTCGAGCAGGGCAAGAAGAATGCGCCCTGCATCATCTTCATCGACGAGATCGACGCCGTCGGCCGGCATCGCGGCGCGGGTCTGGGCGGCGGCAACGACGAGCGCGAGCAGACCTTGAACCAGCTCCTGGTCGAGATGGACGGGTTCGAGGCGAACGAGGGCGTGATCCTCATCGCCGCGACCAACCGGCCCGACGTGCTCGACCCGGCGCTCCTGCGCCCGGGCCGCTTCGACCGACAGGTCGTCGTGCCGAATCCCGACGTGCTGGGCCGCGAGAAGATCCTCAAGGTGCATATGCGCAAGGTGCCGCTGGCCCCCGACGTGGATCCCAAGGTGATCGCGCGCGGCACGCCCGGCTTCTCGGGCGCCGACCTCGCCAACCTCGTGAACGAAGCGGCGCTGCTCGCCGCGCGCGCCAGCAAGCGCCTCGTCACCATGCAGGATTTCGAGGCCGCCAAGGACAAGGTCATGATGGGCGCGGAGCGGCGCTCCATGGTCATGACCGACGAGGAGAAGACGGTCACGGCCTATCACGAGGGCGGCCATGCGCTGGTCGCGCTCTACGAGCCGCACCACGATCCCCTACACAAGGTGACGATCATCCCGCGCGGCCGGGCGCTCGGCGTGACCATGTCGTTGCCCGAGAAGGACCGCTACGGCTATGCCAAGTCCGAGCTGGCCGCCAAGCTGGCGATGATGTTCGGCGGCCGGGTCGCCGAGGAGCTGATCTTCGGAGCCGAGAACATCACCACCGGCGCTTCCGACGACATTCGGCAGGCGACCAATCTCGCCCGCCGCATGGTCACCGAGTTCGGCATGTCCGAGAAGCTCGGGCCCCTGCGCTACAGCGAGAACGAGGAGGAGGTGTTCCTCGGCCATTCGGTGACGCAGCGCAAGAACATGTCGGACGCCACCGCCCGGCTCATCGACGAGGAGATCCGCAGGCTCGTCGAGGCGGGCGAGGCGAGGGCGCGGCAGATCCTGACCGAGCACATGGAGGAGCTGCGCGCGCTTGCCAAGGCGCTGCTCGAATACGAGACGCTGTCGGCGGACGAGATCCGCCGCGTCATCCGCGGCGAGCCGATCACCCGCGCCGAAGAGGCGCCGGCCAAGCCGAGCAAGCCCCGCTCCTCCGTGCCGACCAGCGGCAGCGCACCGGCCGGCCCGCGGCCGGGCGGTCTCGAACCGGAGCCGCAGCCGGGCGCGTAAGAGCCGCCGATGCAGGGCGAAGCTCCGCTGCTGCGGCCGGTCGGGCTTCTGGCCGGCGCGGCGGCGGAAGGCGCCATCGAAGCGGGGCTCGCCCGCGCGCTGGCGGGGGGCCCGCTGGCCTTCACCATGGTCGAGAGGATGGAGGCGGGCGCGCGGCGACTCGTTCCCCTGGCCGACGTGCCGCGTGACTGGGAGCCGCGGCTCAAGCGCCTCTCGCGCCCGAGGTTGGCGTTCGCAGGCCTCGACCTCGCCTCTCCGCTCATCATGGGCATCCTCAATGTCACCCCCGACAGTTTTTCCGACGCAGGCGCCCATCTGGATGCCGATGCGGCGATCCGGCAGGGACAGGCGCTTCTCGAGGCCGGGGCGGATCTGATCGATATCGGCGGGGAATCGACGCGACCCGGATCGGAGCCCGTCGCGCCCGAGGAACAGCTGCGGCGCGTCGAGCCGG
>DATIDB010000158.1:0-2472 GCA_035456545.1 Alphaproteobacteria bacterium
AGCCGCCATGACACCGTCTTCAGCGCGCCCCGCTGAGCTCCGCTCCGGGCGCTGGATCCCGCTCGCCTTCATCGTCGGCTTCGCCCTGGTGATCGCGGTCAACGCCGCGCTGATCTGGTTCGCCATCGGCAGCTTCTCGGGCCTTTCCGAGGCGCATGCCTATCAGGCCGGTCTCGCCTACAACGAGACCCTCGCCGCCGCGAAGGCGCAGGAGCGGCTGGGCTGGACCGCCGAGCTGACGGTCGAGCCGACATCCGAGCCCGGCGTCATGCGTGTGATCGTCGCTCTGGCCGACCGCAAGGGAGAGCCGATCTCGGGCGACAGCGTCGAGGCCGAGTTCCTGCGTCCGGTCGCGAGCGGCCACGACCGCAGCGCGGTCTTTGCGCCAGCCGGCCCCGGCCGCTATGCCGCGACGGTGCCGCTTGGCCTTCGCGGGCTATGGGAGGTGCGCCTCCTCGCCCGGCGCGGCGCCGATACCTGGCAAGCGACGCAGCGGGTGGTCCTGCCGTGAGCGGCTGCGCCCATTGCGGACGGCCGGCATCGCCGCCCGCGAGCGTATCCGCGCCTGCGGGCGGAGCGGCCGCTATCTCCTTCTGCTGCGCGGGCTGCGAGGCGGCGCATGCGCTGATTCAGGGCCTCGGGCTCGACCGCTATTATCGCCAGCGGGCGCTCGCCGCAATCGAATCAGGCCCGCGACCCGATCCCGCCGCGGCTCTGCCGGAGCTGGAGAGCTTCGTGCGCACCGGCGTGGATGGAACCGCGCGCCTCCATCTCCTCGTGGAGGGCATCCAATGCGGCGCCTGCCTCTGGCTGATCGAGGCGGCGCTGGCGCGGCTCCCCGGCGTCGTTTCGGCTCGCCTCGCGATGACCACGCGCCGGCTCGCCATCTCCTTTCGCGCCGGCGAGACCACGGCCGAGGCGGTCGCCAGCCGCGTGGCGGCGCTCGGCTACCGCGTGGCCCCCTTCGATCCGGATGCGCTGACCACGGCCTCCGAGCGCGGCGGGCGGGAGCTCTTGAGATGCCTCGCCGTTGCCGGATTCGCCGCGGCCAATGTGATGCTGCTGTCGGTCGCGATCTGGTCCGGCCATGCGGATATGAGCGTCGCCCTGCGCGACCTCCTGCATTGGGTCTCCGCGCTGATCGCCCTGCCGGCGATCGCCTATGCGGGGCGGCCTTTCTTCCGTTCCGCGCTCGCGGCGCTGAAATCGCGGCGCACCAACATGGACGTGCCGATCTCTTTGGCCATCATCCTCACGCCCGGGATGAGCCTCGCCGAGACGTTGCGTCACGCCGAGCACGCCTATTTCGATTCTGCGGTCACGCTCCTGTTCTTCCTCTTGATCGGGCGCTACCTGGATCATCGGGCCCGCGGCCGCGCCCGCGGCGCAGCCGAGCGCCTTCTGGCGCTGGGCAAGGGCGCGGCGACGGTGATCGACGAGGGTGGGCGCATCCGCTCGATCCCGATTTCGCGGCTCGAGCCGGGCATGGCGCTTCTCGTGCCGACCGGCGCCCGCGTCGCGGCGGACGGCGTCTTGAAGCAGGGCCAGGGCGAGCTGGATGTGAGCCTCATCACCGGAGAGGCGGCGCCGCAGCGCATCGAGGCCTGCGGGCGCGTCTTCGCCGGCACCCTCAATCTGGGGGCGCCGTTGCGCGTGACGGTGACCGCGAGCGGCGAGGACACGCTCCTGGCCGACATCGTGCGGATGATGGAGGCGGCGGAGCAGGGGAGGGCGCGTCATGTCGCGCTCGCCGATCGCGTCGCCCGGGCCTATGCCCCCGTCGTGCATCTCCTCGCGCTCTGCGCCTTCCTCTACTGGTTTCTCATCGCCGGAATCGGCGGGCGCGACGCCTTGATGATCGCGGTCGCGGTGCTGATCGTCACCTGCCCCTGCGCGCTGGCGCTGGCGGTTCCGACGGTGCAGGTCGCTGCGAGCGGCCGGCTCATGCGGCTCGGCGTGCTCCTCAAATCGGCCGACGGGCTGGAACGCCTGGCGGCGGTGGATACCGTGGTGCTCGACAAGACCGGCACCCTGACGCTCGGGCGGCTGGAGTTGGCTGACCCGGTCGATATGGATGCGCTGGCGCGCGCCGCGGCGATCGCCGGCGCCAGCACGCACCCTCTCGCGCGCGCGCTCGCCCGCGCCTGCCCGGAGGTTCCCGCCGCCACGGGCACGCGCGAGGCGCCCGGCTGCGGGATCGAGTGGGAGGGACCGTCGGGGCTGGTCCGGCTCGGGCGGGCCGAGTGGTGCGGTATCGCGCAACCGGGCTCCCAACCCTATCCCGAATTGTGGCTTGCGGAGCCGGGCCGCGCGCCCGTGCGCTTCCGCTTCAAGGACCGGTTGCGCCCCGACGCCGTGGACACCGTCACCGCGCTGACGCGCGAAGGCTACGACGTTCGGCTGGTTTCGGGGGACCGCATTCCCGCCGTGGTCTCCATGGCCAGGGAGGCCGGCATCGAGACCTGGTCCGCC
>DATIDB010000159.1:0-5980 GCA_035456545.1 Alphaproteobacteria bacterium
ATGATGTTTTTCAACCGATGGGAGGGGGAATGGGGCGAGGCGCGGGCTTGCGGTTCTTTGCGACAAACCGGGACATGGAGCATCTCGCCGCCCGTGCGGCGCAGGTCACCAACGTCGGCTCGCCGCGCGATCTGCGCATAAAGCTTCAGCGAGGCGGCTACTATTTCGTCGATATGAGCCGGTACATGCCGTTCTACTTCGGGGAGGTCGATACGGCCACCATGCCGCTCGACGCGATCGTCGAAGAGTCGGAAAGGACCGTCTTCGACAGCTTCCTGGCGAAACCGCAGATTGGGCGCGTCGTCATCTGCGTGCATGGCTTCAACGTGCATCTGCATGCGGCGGACGGCTGGTATCGCATCCTGACCGAAACCATGCGCAAGCTGCCCGGGGCCGCCGGGCGACTCGTCACCGACCCGGACGATGAGCTGCTTATGCCGGGCAAGGGCACGTTGGACCGCTCTCTCAGCGCTTTCATCGGCTTTTCATGGCCTTCGAACGGGAGCGTCTTCTCCTATAATCGCGATCAGCTCGATGCCGCGGCATCGGCGCAACCTTTGGCCGCACTCATCGCGCGCGTTCACCAGCACGGCAAGAAAGTCGATCTCATTTGCCATAGCATGGGAAACTACGCCGCGTGCTCCATGCTGCAGGGACTCGTCAACAAGACCTTCGTTCCGCCGCCGTTCCTGGCCGAGGAGCTGGAGCGGCAGGATCGGGAATGCAACCGGCCGGTGCAGGACCGGGAGGCCTATCGGTCGAAGTCCCAAACCCTCTTGAATCTCATTCAGCGCGGCACGTTGCAGAACGACGAGACGGTGACGCGCGCCGACGGATGGTTCATCGACAATCTTGTGATGATCGCCGCCGATGTCGAGCGCCGGCACGTCACCAAGGCGGCGGGCCGTACGAACGAGAGCAACTACATCGGCCCGTTCTATTCGGGGTTGCAGCACCTCGTGCGCCGGGCGCACAATTTCTACTCACGGTTCGACGGAATCCTCAACATTTCGAGCTGGGAGAAGAAGCCGAAATCGACCCTGCTCACGATCGGCGATCGATTGAGCGCGCTTACTTTCGGCATGCTCGATTTCCTCGAGCGCAACCCGGATTTCAACTGGGAGGCGCGGCTAGGGGTCGCTCCGCATCCCTCCAGCGCGCCCCCCAATTTCATTTCGGTGAACGCGACCGAGCGCGCCGGTCGCGCCATCGACCATGGCGACCATATCGACAGCCGCGAGGTCGTCAGGGCCATCGCTCACGCTCTGGAGCTGGTGCCGGAACAGCCTGGCTAGCTCTCATACGAGATCAGTGCGTTGAACGGCACGTCGAGCCGGTCGCGGCCCTTGAGGAAGCCCAGCTCGATGATGCAGGCGGCGGCCGCGACCTCCGCGCCGACCTTGCGCAGGAGGCGGATGGCCGCGGCGAGGGTGCCGCCGGTCGCGAGCAGATCGTCCAGGACGACGACCCGCTGCCCCGGCCGGATGGCGTCCGCCTGGACCTCCACCGTGTCCGAGCCGTATTCGAGGTCGTAGGTGTAGGGGATGGTGGCGCCGGGCAGCTTGCCCTTCTTGCGCACCATGACGAAGCCGCAGCCGAGATTGTAGGCCAGGGGCGCGGCGACCAGGAATCCGCGCGATTCGATCCCGACGAGCAGCTCCGGCTCGAAGGGCCCCACCCAGCGGGTCAGGCGGTTGACCGTCTCCGCCCAGGCCTCGGCATTGGCGAGAAGGGTCGAAATATCGTGGAAAAGGATGCCGGGTTTGGGGAAATCCGGCACCTGGCGGATATGCTCCCTCAAATCCATGGCCGATCCGTCCTCGATGTGGCTGGCGCCTCGCGCGGGGCCGACATGCTAGCGGCGGTCCCTGTCCGAGACAATTTCCGTAAAGACGAATGTTTCGGCATAATCCTTCGCGCGAGGGGGTTCATCGGATCAACCTTGGGGCTATGGCGGCGGCCGAACTCACCATCAGCGGCGACGGCGATTGTCTGATCGTGCATGCGCTGGGGCGCTGGACGGGGGAAGGCGCGGCCGCCCTTGACGGCCGCCTGCAAAGCATCGACGCGAAGGGCTATCGCCGGGTGCGGTTCGATCTCGCCACAGTCGAGGCGCTGGACACCGTCGGGGCCTGGCTCATCGCCCGCACGGGAGGGGAGCTGCAGAGCAAAGGCCTCGCGATCGAATTGGCCAATGTGCCGGCCGCGATCGCGCCCCTGATCGACCGGGTGGCGGACACCGGCGTCCCGGCGATCCCGCCGACGCCGCACCCCTCGCGCATGCTGCTTTTGCTGGAGAGGACCGGGGCGGGGACCATCGGCGCGCTCCGTTTCGGCTACGACCTTCTCGGCTTCTTCGGGCTGGTGACGCTGCGTCTGCTGAAGGTGGCCTTGCGCCCTTGGCGCCTGCGCCTGACCTCGACGGTGCGCCATCTGGAGGAAACCGGGCTCAACGCCTTGCCGATCGTCGGGCTGATCTCGCTCCTGGTCGGGCTCGTGCTCGCCTATCAAGGGGTCGACCAGCTCCGGCCGTTCGGGGCCGAGATCTACATGGTCAACCTCGTCGGCGTGGCGAGCCTGCGCGAGATGGGGATCCTCCTCACCGCGATCGTCGTCGCCGGCCGGTCGGGCAGCGCCTTCACCGCCGAGATCGGTACCATGAAGGTGAACGAGGAGGTGGACGCGCTGGTGACCCTTGGCCTCGATCCGGTCGAGATCCTGGTGCTGCCGCGCCTGATCGCGCTGATGATCACGCTGCCGCTCCTCACCTTCTTCGCCGACATCATGTCGCTCTTCGGGGGCGCGGTCGGCGGGCTCCTCATCATCGATTTGACCTTTCCGCAATTCGTCCAGCAGCTCGCCACGGCGGTCACGCCGACCATGTTCTGGGTCGGCATGGTCAAGGCGCCGGTCTTCGCCTTCGTCATTGCCATGGTCGGCTGCTTCGAGGGGCTGAGGGTCACCGGCTCGGCCGAGAGCGTCGGCAGGCTGACGACGAAATCGGTGGTGGAATCGATCTTCCTCGTCATCGTGCTCGATGCGCTCTTCTCCATCCTGTTCTCGATCCTGGGGGTGTGAGCCCGTGACGGACGCCGCCGCAGCCAGGGAGGTCGTCATCCGCGTGCGCGGGCTCGTCACGGGCTTCGGCGAGCAGACGATCCATGAGGGGCTCGACCTCGATGTCTACAGGGGCGAGATCCTGGGCGTGGTCGGAGGCTCCGGGACCGGAAAGTCGGTGCTCCTGCGCACCATCGTCGGCCTCAACCGCGCCGCGGCGGGGCGCATCGAGGTCCTGGGCCGGGACGTCTCCAGGATGTCCGACGCCGAGCTGACCGCCTTGCAGCAGCGCTGGGGGGTCCTCTTCCAGAACGGGGCGCTGTTCAGCGGCCTCACCGTGGCCGAGAACGTCGCCGTGCCGTTGCGCGAGCATCGCGACATGCCGCAGGCGCTCATGCGCGAGATCGCGGCCCTGAAGATCGCGCTGGTCGGACTGCCCGCCGACGCGGCCGCCAAATACCCCGCCCAGCTCTCCGGCGGAATGCGCAAGCGCGCGGCGCTCGCCCGCGCGCTCGCCCTCGATCCCGACATCCTCTTCCTGGACGAGCCCACGGCCGGGCTGGACCCGATCGCAGCCGCCGGATTCGACCAGCTCATCTCCAGCCTTCGAAGCAGTCTCGGCTTGACCGTTTTCATGGTCACGCACGATCTGGACAGTCTGGAAGCAATTTGCGACCGTATCGCCGTTTTGATCGACCGGCGGATCACCGTCGGCACGCTCGCGGAGCACATGAAGAACCCCCATCCCTGGATCCAGGAATACTTCACGGGACCGCGCGCGCGTGCGGCCTTCGCCTGATCCCATGATGGCGCCCTGACCCCGCATTCCCCAGCCAAAGGCACCGATGGAAACCCGCGCAAGTTACGTCCTGGTCGGCGCCTTCGTGCTCCTGATGCTGGCCGCCGCGGCCCTCTTCGTGGTCTGGCTCGGCCGCTACCAGGCCGAGGAGGCCTACGCCTTCTACGACGTCTATTTCCACGAATCCGTGTCCGGCCTGCAGAAGAGCGGGGTGGTGCGCTACCAGGGCGTCGAGGTCGGCCGGGTGGAGGATATCCAGATCGACCCACGCGACATCGAGCGGGTGAAGGTGCGGATCCGCGTCGAGCGGGGCACCCCGATCCACGAGGGGGCGACGGCGACGCTGGAGCTGCAAGGCATCACGGGCCTCGTCTTCGTGCAGATCAAGGGCGGCCCCAATTCCGCGCCGATGCTGCCGGAGCGCTCGGAGGAGCCGATCCCCGTCATCCCCTCGCGCCCGAGCCTCACCGCGCAGATCCTCGAGGGCGCGCCGAACCTGCTCGCGCAGGCGACCGAGCTTCTGAAGCAGATCCAGGAGATCGTCAATCCCGACAACCGGCAGGCCTTCTCCGACACCCTCGTCAATATCCGCGACCTGACCGGCATGCTGCTCGGCTATTCGCAGCGGATCGATGCGCTGCTCGCCAACAGCACCGAGATGACGGCCGAGGCGCGCGGGGCCATCGCCGAATACCGCGCCCTCGCCGGCTCGCTGCGCGGCCAGGTGGACGGAATCGGCGGCGACGCCGGCGAGGCGGTGCAGAAGATGAAGGCCGCGGCCGATGGGTTCGCGCGCGTCTCCAAGCAGCTCGAAGGCCTCATCGCCGACAACCGCGAGGGCATCCGCGACTTTTCCGGAAGCGGGCTCTATGAGTTCACGCAGCTCATGATCGAGGCGCGCGTGCTCGTGGAATCCTTGACCCGCGTCAGCCAACAGCTCGAGCGCGATCCGGCGCGCTTCCTGTTCGGCGACCGCCAGAAGGGATTCGAGATCCAGAAATGACGCATGCACGTTTCGCGCCGACGGCGCTGGCCCTTTTGAGCCTCGCCGCCTGCACCGGCATCATCCCGGGGACCGGCGAGCCCCTGAAGCTCTACACATTGACCCCGAAATCCAGCTACACCGCCGATCTGCCCAAGGTGGAGTGGCAGCTCGTGATCGAAACGCCGGTCGCGCCGGCGGGCATCAACACCAACCGGATCGCGGTCGCGCACTCGCCCATAACCCTCGACTATTACGCGGGCGCGACCTGGACCGATTCGGCGCCCGCCCTCGTGCAGACGCTGCTGGTCGAATCCTTCGAGAACACCGGCCGCATCGTCGCCGTGGGCCGGGAGTCGGTCGGCCTGAAGCCCGACTACGTACTGAAGCTGGAGCTGCGCGAGTTCCAGGCCGAGTACGACAGTCCGCAGGCGCCTCCGACCGTCCATGTCCGCATCATCGCCAAGCTCGTGCGCATGCCGGCGCGGGAGATCGTCGCCGCCCATATGGCCGAGCGCAAGGAGGCCGCGACCGCCAACAGCCTCGATAGCGTGGTCGGCGCCTTCGACGGCGCGCTGGGCCCGGTCCTGAAGGAGATCGTCATCTGGACGATCAAGGCCGTTCCACCCCAGCGGCCGACCGGCTAACGAGAAAGGCGTCTTTCCCGGGGACCGCCGATCCGGCTACAAAGATCGCCGCATGTCCTTCGTCCTGCATCGCGATCTGTCCGGCGCGCCGCCCGTGGCGGTCCGGGGAGAGGGGGCTTACGTCCTCGACTCCGCCGGACGCCGCTATCTCGACGCCTGCGGCGGGGCCGCGGTCTCCTGCCTCGGCCACAGCCATCCCGAGGTGATCGAGGCCGTCCGCGACCAGGTTGGCCGCCTGGCCTTCGCCCATACCAGTTTCTTCACCTCCGAACCCGCCGAGGCTCTGGCCGAGCTGCTCGTGCGCGCGGCGCCAGCGGGTCTTGAGCGGGTCCTCTTCGTCTCCGGCGGATCGGAAGCCTGCGAGGCCGCCCTCAAGCTCGCCCGTCAATACTTCCTCGAGATCGGGCAGCCGGAGCGCCGGCGCTTCGTCGCCCGGCTGCAGAGCTATCACGGAAACACGCTGGGCGCGCTCGGCGTCGGCGGCAACATGTTCCG
>DATIDB010000160.1:0-3111 GCA_035456545.1 Alphaproteobacteria bacterium
AGGGCTCACGGATCGGCGGCCGGCGCGCTCGCCCGGTGGATGATGGCGATGCAAATGACGCCCTCGAGCAGCGTCGACAGGATTGGAATGGGCGCTTCCACCCAATCGACATTCAAATCAAGGCCCTGAAAAACCGACACCGCCACCATGTCGAGGAGGAGCAAAGGCGCGATCGCGACGATGATGGCCTTCGCCGCCGGCACCCAGGAACGGACGACCCGATCGGACAGCTCCGACCGCCAGGGCAGGCCCAGGGAGATGAGCGCGGCGCGAAGGATCAGATTTGCCATCACGAAGATCGATCCGGCCCAGGCGACGAAGATGACGGGATAGACGATCCACACCGTCGGCTCGGCAAATCCCTCCGCCCTCTCCTCCCCCATCACCGCAAAGAACATCACGAGCGCCAGCGGAAGCAGGAAGAACAGCGCCCCAAGCGCCACGATCAGTGTCCCGACGAGCCACGACAGCAGCCAGACGGGAGCGGCCCGGAGGGCGGGAGAGCCGAGCCAAATCCAGCTCGCGCCCTTCATGCCCATGAGATAGCGCAGCCACGGCACGAAAAGGACCAGCGTGGCCACCGCCTGAATGGCCGCGTAGAGGACAATCGACAGATAGTCCCAATGGGAGGACTCGGGCACCTCGCTCGGTCTTGGGAAGGGCTCGCCGACGGCCGCCCATGAGGCGAGCGCCATTCCGGCCAGGATAAGGCCGAGCGGGGCGGCAGAGGTCATGACGGCCGCGCGCAGATGGCCGGCCAAGGTTCGATACGCATCGAGCGCGATGCGCCAGGGGGAAGCGTTCATGGGACCGCGCTCATCGACTACTTAGGCGCCAAGGACCGCGCGATGCGGCGGAACTCCGGCAGGTAATCCGAAGCGAGGTCGGCATGCGCTATGCCGAGCACGCGGTAGCAGGCGTCGGTCGCGAAGAGCATCATCTGATAGGCGATGCAGGGCTGGCCGGTCCCCATCTCGGTGCAGCGCGCGGTCAGCTCGATGCCCATGAGGTCGCCGACCGTCACCTCGTCATACATGTCGTCGATCTCGATCCGCTCGACGCCCTCCAGCGTCTCGAGGGCATGCGTGCTCATCTCCAAATGGTCCTCATCGCCCATGGCGAGCGATTTGGAGATGAGGATCAGCGCCTCCGTCCTGTCCGGGGCGTCGGCGGCCTGCAGGAGCACCGTGTTGCCGGCGATGACGGAGCGCAGCGCGAAATGCTCGCCGGTCGAGAAGGCGAAGGGCAGCGCCTGCAGCGCCACCGGATCGGGCCCGTCCGCCAGCGCGATCGGCGCCACGCGCACGCTGGCGAGGCTGGCCTTCAGCTCCGCCTGCGCCCGATCGTCGGCGAATTGCTGCGGCACCTGCACCGTGATCATGGCGAGCGCCTGCTCTCCCGGCGCGATGTAGATCCACCGCTCGAAGGGAATGCCATGCGCGGATTCCTCCGCCGTGATGAGGAGGTTGCCCGGGACGCCGTCGGGAAGGGCGCTGCGGTCGAGGCGGGTCAGCCCTTGCGCGGCGAGCGCGCCGTCATCCATGGAGGAGAGGAAGCCCGGCACCTCCGTGCGGCCGACCGGAAGCTCCACCACCAGCATGGCGGCGCCCCTGGCGGGATCGGAGAATCCGGCGAAATCGCTGCTGGGGACCATGCCCGGCGGAGGCGCCAGCTCGATTGCCGTCCCTGCAAGACGCGTCCGGTCGGGCGCCGCATCGGCGACGCCCGCAAAGGCCAGAAGCGCAAGAAAAAGGACAGCGCGGCGGATCATGGCCTGCAACAAAAGACCCATTGCAGGACTCTTTATGCCAAATACGACGATATGTCACTGGGATAAGGAGGACCGATTCTTTCGGATGGGCTAACCCCAGAACCCCGGCTCCGCGGGGGCGAGAGCCGAGCCGCGATAGGAAAGGCCAGGAATTCGATCCCGCGCCAGGAGGAGCGGGCCGTCGAGGTCCACCCAGTCCGCCCCTTGCGCCAGGAGGAGCGCCGGGGCCATGGAGAGCGAGGTCGCCACCATGCACCCCACCATGACCTTGAATCCGAGCGCCTCGGCCCCGCGCTTGAGCGCCAGCGCCTCGGTCAGGCCCCCGGTCTTGTCGAGCTTGACGTTCACGGCGTCGTAGGAGCCCACGAGGCGCGCAAGGTCGTCGCCGGTGTGGCAGGATTCGTCGGCGCAAACTGGGACCGGGCGAGGCAAGTCCGCCAGGATCCCGTCCGCGCCCGCGCGGAAGGGCTGCTCGATCAGGGCGACGCCGAGGCCGGCCAGCTTCGGGGCGAGCGCTCGATACTCCTCCACCGTCCAGGCCTCGTTGGCGTCGACGATCAGCGCCGGGTTCGGCGCGTTGGCGCGTACGGCCCGCACGCGGTCGAGATCGCCCGCCCCGCTCAGCTTGAGCTTGAGGCACGGCCTGAGCGCGTTCTCAAGAGCCGCCGCGCCCATCCGCGCGGGCGAATCGAGGCTCACGGTGAAGGCGGTCAGCACGGGCTTGGGCTCTGGCAGCCCCGCAAGGCGCCAGACCGGCCGGCCGGTCCGCCTGGCCTCCAAATCCCAGAGCGCGCAGTCGAGCGCGTTGCGTGCCGCCCCCGCCGGCAGGAGGCGTTGCAGCCCCGCGCGCGTCAGGCCCCTGGGATCGACGCCCCGGATCGCGGCCAGGGTCCCGGCCACGGTCTCGCCGTAGCGCGGATAGGGCACGCACTCGCCGCGCCCGCGCAGCCCATCCTCCTCGATCTCCGCGACGACCACCTCGGCCTCGGTCTTCGCGCCGCGCGAGATGGCGAAGCCGCCGCGGATCGGCCAGGATTCGGCGTTGGCCTCGATCCGCATCAGCCCATCGCGTCCACCAGGGGGGCGACGCCGGTGCGCAAGGGATCGACGGCGGGCAGGCCGAATCGCTCCTCGATGTCGCGCAAGGCCCTCCTCGCCGCGTCGGGCGCGAGCCGGACCGTGTTCAAAGAAAAGCCGAGCAGCCGCGCATCCGGATTGGTCAGGCGCGCTGCGCGGAGATTGGCCTCGATGCAGTCCTGAAGATCGGGAAGCGGAAAATGCGGCAGCCCGCGCATATGCGGTCGGCCGGGCTCATGGCACATGACCAGGAGATCGGGTTG
>DATIDB010000161.1:0-5863 GCA_035456545.1 Alphaproteobacteria bacterium
GACGCCGTGCACGATCACCGAGTAGCGGTTGCCCCAATAGGCGTTGGGGATGCGCCAGGCCTTCTCCGCCAGCTCGCGGAAGCCGAGGCCGGGCTTCAACAGTTCCATGTTGTAGTGGATCTGCTCCAGCGCGAGGCCATAGAGCGCGCGCTGCTCGTCCCTCGGCTTGCCCGGCCCGCAGAAGAAGGTGCGGCTGATATCCGCGCAGTAGCCGAAGGGGCCGATCAGGTCGGTGTCGAAGGCGACCAGCTCGCCGGGGCGGATGATGCGGTCCGAACTTTCGTGGAACCAGGGGTTGGTGCGCCCGCCCGAGGCCAGAAGGCGCGTCTCGATCCATTCGCCGCCGAGGCGGATGTTCGTCTCATGCAGATGCGCCCAGAGCGCGTTCTCCGTCATGCCGGGCTTCAGGGCCTCGCGCATGGCGGCGATCCCGGCCTCGGTCACCGCGATCGCCGCGCCCATCAGCGCGATCTCGTCGGGCGATTTGATCGCGCGCGCCATCTCCAAGGGCGCTTGCGCGTCATGGACCTCGATGCCCTCGTCGGTCAGCGCGGTGAAGCCCAGGGGATCGCAGTGATCGAGCGCCAGCCGCTTGTTGCCGCCGCCATGGGTGCGGACGAGATCGGCGATCTCCTTCGCCCATTTCACCGCGCGCTCGGCCATGCGCGGCCCGGCGGCGAAATAGTACCAGGACGTGGTGGGCCGGACCTCCTCGATGGTCTCCAGCCCATCGCTCAGATGCTCGCAGCCGTGAAAATCGAAGAGCACGATCGGCCCTTCGGTCGGGATGAAGCAATAGCGGGCGGCGTTGTGCAGCGTCCATACGCTCATGTTCCGCGAGCCGGTGGCGTAGCGAATGTTGATCGGGTCGTAGAGGACGCAAGCGGCGTAGTCGCGCTTCCTCAACTGCTCGCGCGTGCGCTCCAGCCGCCAAGCCCTCAGCGCCGCCATGTCGGGATGGGGGGCGTGATCGCTCACGCCCAAGGGCGGCGTCTTGCGCGCCAGCCAGATCGGATCGTCCTGAAGCATGAGCCCTGACCCCTTGCGTTCCCGACGCATGCATGATGCCCGAGCGGGGCCGCGCAGGGTTAGCGCGAAACCGTCGCGAAGAGCGCTGAATCAGTCTCGGGGACCGGCAGGGTTCGCCCTTCGCGGCGCGAGCGTGAGGAGCCCGAAGGAGAGGAGAGAGGCCTTGCCCTCTCTTTAAGGATCGCGGCTGAGGCCTTTCTCCTCCAGCGCCTTCAGATACGCCGCCCAGAGCTCGTCCTGCCGGCGGCCCAGCTCGTAGAGATAGCCCCAGGAATAGATGCCGCTGTCATGCAGGTCGTCGAAGCGGATGCGGATGGCGTAATGCCCGACCGGCTCGACCCCCATGATGCCGACATGGCGGCGCCTCGCGACGATCTGCTTCTGCCCCGGCACATGGCCCTGCACCTCGGCCGAGGGACTTTCGACGCGCAGGAGCTCCGCCGGAAGCCGAAAGCGCGCGCCGTCGTCGAAATCGATCTCCAGCGCTTTCTCCTTGCTCTTCAGCCGGATCTCGACCGGCCAGGGCGCGCCTTCGGTCATTTCGTCTCAGGGGGGCGCGGCTGGTCCAGGGGCCGCGCCTCATCCACCAGCATGATCGGGATGCCGTCGCGGATCGGGAAGGCGAGCCCCGCCTGGCGGCTGATGAGCTCGCCCGCTTCGGCGTCGTATTCCAGCGGACCCCGGGTCACCGGACAGACCAGGATTTCCAGAAGCTTCGGATCGACTTTGGTATTGGCGGCGGCGATCATGGGCTTTATCCCCGTGAGGTCAATGCGGCTGCGCCTTGGGACCGGCGCCCGCGCTTTCCAGCACCGCCATCTCCAGGAGCGATGTCAGCACGCGCGCGCGCTCCGTAAGGCAAGTCGATTCGAGCAAGGCCTGCTTCTCGCGGCAGGAGAAGGGACAGATCATGGCGAGGCTGGTGATGAGCCGCTCGTCGGGCGCCCCCTCGATGGACTCCCAATCGGCGGAGAGCTTCTGCAGCTTCAGATAGGTCCTCAGCGCCGCCAGGAGGCGCGAGCGGTCGAGCGCGCCGGACTCCGGCTTGAAATCCGCCTCGAAGCCCGAGAAGTCGGGGACCACCCGCCGGTAGCCGCAGAAGAGCGGCAGCTCCCGCTCGATGCGGAAACGGCAGAGGCCCGTCAGCGTGATGAGGTATCGGCCGTCCTCGGTCTCGGCGAATTGCGTGATGCGGCCCGCGCAGCCGATCGGAAAGACCAGCGGCTGGTCGCCGGCCGCTCCATCCTCCATCGGCTGGACCATGCCGACGAGGCGGTCGCCCTTCATGGCGTCCTCGGTCATGGCGAGGTAGCGCGGCTCGAAGATGTTGAGCGGCAGCTTGCCGCGGGGGAGCAGCAGCACGCCGGACAGGGGAAATATCGCCAGCGTCTGCGGCAGGTCCTCGAACCGGGGAACGAACGGACCGCGTTTCATCGGGCCGCCGGCTCCTTCGCCGAAGATCAGGAGAAAAGGATCGAGGACAACCGCCGCCGCCCGGCGACGGTCATCTCGTCGGTCGGCCCCATCGCCTCGAACAGCTTGAGGAGCTGCTTGCGCGCGGCCTGCTCGTTCCACTCCCGGTTCCGGCGCACGATCTCGAGAAGCTCGTCGATCGCCTGCTGGCGGTTGCCCGCCGCGTAATGCGCCATCGCCAGATCGAAACGCGCCTGGTGGTCGGCCGGGTCCAGCGCGAGGCGCTGCATCAAGGGCTGCATCTCGCCCGCCGCCTTGCCGGCCTCATCGGCCAATTCGATCGCGCTGCGCACCGAGGCGATCTCCGGCCCTTGCGCCTTGTCGGCGGGAAGGGAGTCGATGAGCTGCCGGGCGCGCTTGGCGTCCCCCGCCTGAAGATGCGCCCGGGCAAGACCCGCCGTCGCCGCCACATTGCCGGGTTCATGCGCCAGCACCTGGCCGTAGATCGCGCTGGCCGCGCCGAGGTCGTTCTCGGCGAGCGCCTGCTTGGCCGCCTCAAGCGCCTCCTCGACCGGCGAGGGCCCCGCCGCGCCGCCACCGCCAAGCTGGAGCAGGCGCTGGATGAAGGCCTTGATCTGGCTTTCGGGAAGCGCGCCGACGAAGCCGTCCACCGGGCGCCCCTGGAAGAAGGCATAAACCGCCGGGATCGACTGGATGCGCATTTGCCCGGCCAGGTCCTGGTTCTCGTCGACATTGATCTTGACCATGCGCACGGCGCCCTTCGCCTCGCGCACGGCCTTCTCCAGCATGGGCCCGAGCTGCTTGCAGGGCCCGCACCAGGGAGCCCAGAAGTCGACAATGACCGGCGTATCGCGCGAGGCGTCGACGACATCGGCCATGAAGGCTTGGGTCGAGCTGTTCTTGATCAGATCGCCGGCGGCCGTAGCGCCGTTGCCCTTGGGCCCGCCCGCGCCAATGATCGCGTCCATCGATATGCCTTCCAAAGGATCTAATTAACCGCCCCTAGACGAGATAAATGGCAGCTTCCCGACGGCCAGACAACCCCGTCGCGCGCACCCTTAAGCTCGCCGATCGAGAGGGCCCGCCAAGAGACGTCCCAACCGGCGCTCGAGCCGCGGCCCCGCGAGGATCCGGCTTGCGCCCGCCAGCGCGGCGATGCGGCGGATGCCCGCCCGCAGGCGCTCGGGATCGGCCGGCCGCCGCAGCTCCAGCGCGTCGATGCGCCACGCGCCCTCGGAGAGCCTGGCGTCCAGGATGCCGAGGATGTCGCCGTCCATCGCCACCGGCATCGCGAAATAGAAGCGCCGCAGGGCCTCGGGCGTATAGGCCTCGAACTTGAACTCGATTTCGAACAGGGATTTCAGCCGCCGCCGGCTGGCGAGCAGCGTGTCGAGCGGCGGCAGCAGTCGGACGAAGGGATCGGGTGCGCCGATCCCCTCCCAGAGGGCGGCATCTTCGGCAGGGTGCCAATAAAGCGCGTCCTCCTCCAGCCCGCTCACATGAACCGGAACCGCCGCGCCCGATTTGAGATAGCGGTCGACGATGCGGCGCGCCCGCTCCGGCGTGAGGGCGGGGCTGGCCCAGGATCCGCGGTGATGGCGCAGCCGCTGAACGAGCTGCTCGCGGGTGGCGAGCTTCAGCACCTCCAGCGCCGAGGCCACGAGGAACCGCTCGTATTCGGATTGGGAGGGACGCCGCCAGACCGCCAGCTCCGGGGCGACCCGCTCGGTCAGGTCGAAGAGGCGGTCGAAATTCGCCGAACGGCCGGCCACCATCAACTCGCCCGAGTAATAGAGCAGCTCCAGGGCCTGCGTGGTCGCCTTCACCGTGTTGAAGCCGCCGATCACCCGCCGCGAGCTGAGGTCGCGCGGCATCACGGGCCCGCGCTCTCGGATCGCCTCGCGCACATGGCGGATCTCGCGGGCGAGCCTGCGCCGACGCGGCGCGTGGTGGCGCCGCATCGCCGCGTAATTGGTGATCAGGAGCGGCACCAGGTCGCGGCGGACCAGGTGGATGGGATAGTGGCTCTCCAGGAACAGCCGGTCGGCATAGGCGGCGCGCGAAAGATCGCCCGGCTCGCCCTCCGCCCGTGCGAGCCAGGCCAGCTCCTGGTTGCGCAGCCCCGTCGAGCGGATGGAATCGATCTGCACCATGCCGAGGCGCTGAATCGTCTCCGCCGCCGCATCGCGCGGGGCGAGCGGGCCGGAGAGGCCGTGGACGCACAAGAGGAAGCGGGCCAGCTCGGCCCGTGTGACGGTGTGCAAGAGGCGGCTCGGACGATCCTTCGGAAAGCGCGGGAGTATGCCGCGCCCGCGAGGACCCGTCGAGCCCGCGCCGTGCGCGTTACGGTTTGCTGCCGATCAGAACGATATGGTTCTTGAAGACCGTCTCGGGGTCGGGAGGGTTGGCCTCGGTGGCGTCAATGAACACGAAACCTGATGCCGGCCCGGGCGGCTGGCATCGAAACCCGTCATTCTGAAGAACATGGAACATCCTGTTCGCGTGCGCCTGGTCCCTGCAGATGATGATCCGGATGTCGGTCATTTGGTCCCCTCCACTCACCCCTGCGCCGCCACGATCGCGTCAATCGTGGCCTTGCTCATATTGTCCAACAGTGCGCGAAGTCCCTCGCGCGTGGTCTCATCCAGCACTGCAGCTTTGACGCTATCGCTGACCCTGGCCTTGCCAATGAGGGCGGTCAGCTTGGCGCGATCGAGCGTTCCGTCCGCATTGCTCACCGCGGTCAGGATGCCGTCAATCTTGGTCGCAAGCGTCGCCTCCAACGCCTCCGCCGCCAGCCTCGCCTCGATCAGCTCTGCGGCCGCTTTGTCCCTCTCGGCATTGGCCAGAGTCCGGACCACATCGAGGATCTTCTCGTACTGCGTGGCCAGCACCGTGTACCTGGCGTCGTCGTGCGAGAAGTTCGCCGCCAGCTCGCACTCCCGGTAGAGGAACTCGCGCGCAAGCAGGACGAGTTGCGAGCGCCCCGCAAGCTCGATCGCCGCGCTGCTCAGCTTTGCCGTTCCGCCGGCATCGATGCTCGGGGCGCCGACGCCCCCGATGGCTTCGGCGGCCGCCTTGAGATTTGCGGAAATCTCGCGCGCCGTGGTCAGCGCCAGGTCCGGCGGCGGCTCGGCGCAGACATGCCGGCCTCCATCCGCCGGCCAGATATAGGCCCCACGCGTCGTGCCCGTATAGGACACCAAATTCAAGCCGCTCTCGCCGATATCCGCGGTCACCGCTCGGTCCTGATCGCTGCGGAAGCAACCGGAGAGCGCGAGTACGGTCACGAGAAGGAGGATGCGAGCGTGCTGAGTCATCGAGAGCCTCTCGGTTTGCTCGCATTTTATGAGTTAGTTTTTAGTTTTGCAATCAATAAGAGAGGATATGGCCTTGGCAA
>DATIDB010000162.1:0-2657 GCA_035456545.1 Alphaproteobacteria bacterium
TACAGGCAAGCCCCGCGACGAACCCGCGGCGCAAAAGGCCCCGGCCCCTTCGGGGTTGCGCCCCGGCAGGCGACGGCGGCGTTGCCCCGCTCGCCCGATGCGCCGTGGCATCGCGCTTCGCGGCGCGCCTGGCCGGATGCCCAACGCAGGTGATTCAATCTTTCGGAACACCGCCCTAGTGCAGGCGGTCGCCCGCGCGCTCGATCCGCTGCAGCTCCTCCACGGCCTCGACGACCCTGAGCCAGTGAACCGCTCCGTCGCAGTCGCCGTGCTCGACCCTCTCGTCGGCGCGCAAGCCCGCTTCGAAGGCCGCATCGAGCCCGTATTTACCCAGGAGCAGGCTGGCCGATTGCCAGATCTGACGATCGAACATGCTGATCACCTTGGGACCGCCCTTTTCTGAGCGCCGGTGCTTGGCCTCTCAACAACAGCCCGGAGAGCTGGTTTCAATCCTCGGGATTGCAAAGGAGTTGCCGAGAAGGAGCCAGAAATTGCTGGCGATTTGACCTTGTTGGCGTAGGAAAAATTCGCCCCCGCGAGGCTCAGAGCCTCACGGGGGCGCTTGGGCGTCTTAGTTTCCTTGCGGTCTGGCTGGGGGTGGCTCCGAGGGGGCGAAGCCAAGAACCAGACCGCGGGGGAGCGGAAGTGTAGCCGCGGCCCCTCGGCGTTCTAACCAAGGCGGAGGAATTACCCCATAATACCGCCGGTTCTTAGCATTGTTGCGCGCATTATCCCTGGTAAGATATTAGTAATCTCTATATGATCATTCTATAGGGTAGCCCGGCATCTAACCCCAGGGCGACCCTAGCCAGAAGGGGCAGGGTCGAAGCGATGCCGGTCGAGGCCGTTCAGCTTGTTGCGATGCTGGTGACCGCAACTGTGCTCGGCTACTCGGCGGCCATCGCGCTGGCCGGCGTCCAGTTCATCGCCGAATGGCGCACCCCGCGCCGGAGCGCCGCCATAGCCGGTTTCTGCCAACACGCCGGCGCGGCGCTGGCGCTGCTCGGCCTCGTCTACCGCAACCAGGAGGTCGGTACGGTCGGGCTGCTCCTGGTCATGCTGAGCGTTCTGGTGGCGGATGTTCACCGGCCCTCGCCCGCACCGAAGCTCGAGATCGGCCTGACCGTCCTCGCCATGGCCAATCTCGTCTCTGTCGTCGCGCTGCTGACGGCCTAATTCGCCTGCGCCTCCAAGCCGGCCCTGGCGGCAACGCCCTTTTCTCCGTTAACGTTAACGCATCGAATGAAAGATCCCGCCTTCGGCGTGCCTCAACCGGGGGAACGGGACAGAGGACGCGATGCGGGTTCGTTCCATCGGATCCTTGCTCCGATCGGCCGCCGTGCTCGCCGCCATCGTGGCGGCGCTTTTGGGCGCGCGCGCCCAAGCCGAGGCCGCGGGCTTCGAGCGAACCGGCGAGATGCGCTTCGACGAGCTCTTGGAGCTTGCGCAATGGCGCGCGGTCAGGGTGACCTTGCCGCAGGAGGCGGCGCGCGTGCGCGGCTGCTCGAAGGCGCAGTGTTCGGACGCGGCGGCGATGTGGTTCGCCCGGATCGTGAGAGAAGGCAAGGCGCTCGACCGGCGCCGTCAGCTCGATGTCGTTCAGGCCGCGGTCAATTCCCGTCCCTATCGCGAGGATGCCGAGCAGTTCGGCGCCGAGGACAAGTGGCAATCCCCGCTCGGATTCGCGCGGCGCGGAGGGGACTGCGAGGATTTCGCCATCGCCAAGTATTTCGCCCTGACCCTGCTCGGCTTTTCCCGCTCCGATCTGCGGATCGCGGTCATGACGCGGGGCGCGCAGGGCGAGGTCCACGCCATCCTCCTGGCCCGGATCGATTCGCGGTGGCTGGCGCTGGACAACCGCGAGAAGCGGCCGGGCGACCTCACCCGTTACGCGCGGTGGACCCCCCGCTACGCGGTGACGGAAACGGCCGGGTTCCGCTATGTCGACTCCGGCAAGGCCGCGCTGGCGAGCGCTCCGGCCGAGCGCTGACAAGACAGCCGCGTATCGGCCTGCGCTATTATGCGCCGAGGCTGGGACATCGGCATTGAGGGGGAAACCATGACGGACCAGACGGCGGCGGCCGCGAAGGCGACCGCATCGACGATGATGCGGTATGACGCGAACAAGAAATCGATGGTGGTGAGCTATCTCCTCTGGTTCTTTCTCGGGATGCTGGGGGCGCATCGCTTCTTCCTGGGCCAGAAGCACAGCGCGGTCGCCCAGCTCGCGCTTTTCATCGTCGGGCTGGCGACCTCCTTCATCGGCGTCGGACTGATCGTCCTGGGCGGCCTGGCGATCTGGGTGATCGTCGACGCGTTCCTCATCCCGGGCTGGGTGACCCAGCACAACAATAATCTCGCCGCGAGCCTCAGCGCCTAGCGCAGGCGCTTGGGGTCGAAGCCGAGCGCACGCGCCGGGACGCGGGCGGCTGCGGCCGGTTCTTGCGCCGACTGCGGGCGCATGGCCAGCAGCACGGAGGCGCCGATGAGGACGAGCGCCGCGATCTCCGGCGCGCCGACCCGCTCGCCGAGCCAGATCGCGCTGCCGATCACCCCGACCACGGGAACCGACAGGCTGCCGATTCCGGCGACCGTGGCGGGCAGCGCCTGGACCGCGCCGAACCAGGCCCATTGCGAGAGCAGGAGCCCGACGACGA
>DATIDB010000163.1:0-3098 GCA_035456545.1 Alphaproteobacteria bacterium
GGGCGGCTGCTCGTGGAGGAGCTGGACCGGCTCATCAGGCGCGACCGCTCGCACTTGGCCGCGTGGGCGATTCACATCCCGGGGGCCGGGCTGGTGCTGGTCTGGGCCGTGGGCGTCTGCGCGATCCCGGTCGAGGACTACATCCTGCTCTATGCCTATCCGGGCCTGGCGCTGACGGTGCTGCGCTCCTATTGCGAGCACCGCGCGGTCCCGGCGGTCGGCGAGCGCACGGGGATCGTCGAAGCGGGCCCGCTGATGAGCCTCATGTATCTGAACAACAATCTCCACGCCGTGCACCACGCCAAGGCGTCGCTCGCCTGGTACAAGCTGCCCGCGCTCTATCGCGAGCGCCGCGCCGAGTTCCTTGCGGCGAACGGGGGATACGTGTTCCAGGGATATTGGCAGATCGTGTTGCGTTACCTGCTGTCGCCGAAGGAGCCGACGCCGCATCCGTTCCTCGGGCGTCCCCCGGCGAAGGCGGCGTAGCATCCTACCGATTTGCCATGCGTTTGCTGGTTCCCATTTTCTTGTTCGCTGCCGCGGCGGGATGCTCGTCTGAAACGCCTGACCCGCTGCCCGTCGAGATGACGGTCACGTTCTTCGGCCAGGAGCCCCAAAGGCGCCTCCTGAGCTGCGGCGAGCAGACCGCCGTTGAGCTGGTCACACTTAGGGGCCATTTGACGGATCAGCAGCAGGCGCGGATCACGACGCGTCTCGATCCCGCCACGCACATCTGCGCGATTGAGGTGGATCCTCCGCTCAACCCGGAGACCTCGGACATCGATTGGTTCCTCCCGAGCTGGGCCGTGGAGACGCCGTCCGACTTCGAGAAGCAAATGCGGTTTTCAGTGACGGCTGAAAAAGGGGCGGATTCGATGCTGTTCACCCGCCGCATCGACTGGTTCGATCCACAGCGCCAACCCATGAACGAGCTCTTTCTGGTCGGCTTGATCGGCTTTGCCGTCAAACCGGGCTGAGGCCCGCAGGCGGAGGAGGTCCCACCCCTCCCCAACCTCTCCCCGGCCAACGGGGAGAAAGGTGTCAGGCCGCCAGCGCGCCGCCCTCGCGCTTGCGGCGCTCGACGAAGTCCTTGAGCGCCTCGTCGATCGCCGGGTCCAGCGCGGGCGGCTCGAACTCCGCCAAGAGCTGCTTCCACAGCGCGTTCGCGCGTTTCTCGGCCGTGAGCGCGCCCGCCTCGCGCCAGGTCTCGAAGTTCCGCCAGTCCGAGAGCATGGGCGCGTAGAAGGCGCTCTCGTATCGCGCCAGCGTATGCGCCGCCCCGAAGAAATGCCCGCCCGGCCCCACCTCGCGGATGGCGTCGAGCGCGAGGCTGTCCTCGTCGACCACGATCGGCTGCAGGAACTCGCCCATCATCTGCAGGAGCTCGGCATCGAGGATCAGCTTCTCGAAGGAGGCGACGAGCCCGCCCTCCATCCAGCCAGCGCCATGCAGCATCCAGTTGCAGTGGCCCATCACCGCGCCCCAGATCGACATCTCGGACTCATAGGCCGCCTGCGCATCCACCGCGTTCGCGGCGCAGGCGTTGGAGGAGCGGTAGGGAATGCGATAGCGCCGCGCGAGCTGGCCGCCGGCCATCGCGGCGCGCACATATTCGGGTGTCCCGAAGGCCGGCGCGCCGCTCTTCATGTCGACATTCGAGGTGAAGCCGCCATACATGCAGGGTACGCCCGGCGCGACGATCTGGATGAAGGCGAGCCCCGCCAGCGCCTCGGCGTTCTGCAGGACCAGCGCCCCGGCGATAGTCGCCGGCGACATCGCGCCGGAGAGCGTGAAGGGCGTCAGCACCACGCATTGGCCGTGCCGCGCCATCTCCATGAGGCCCTGGATCATCGGCCCGTCGAGGCGCAGGGGCGAGGAGCTGTTGACGATCGAGAACAGGCTGGGCTCGCGCTTCAGCGTCTCGCGGTCGATCCCCCGCGCGATGCAGATCATGTCGATGGCGTCGCTGATGCGCTGCCTGCCCAAGGAATAGGGGTGCCAGATCTTGTCGGTGAGCGTGATCGCCGCGTAGTGGCTGTCGAGATGGCGGGTCGCCGGGGGCAGGTCCGCGGGCTCGACCGGATAGCCGGAGATGAACTGCACGATGTTCAGGCTCTGGCACAGCCGGACGAGATTGCAGTAGTCCTCGAAACTGCCGGGGCGGCGGCCTTTGTCCAGGTCGGAGACGTTCGGGGCGCTCGCGACAGAACCGAAGTTGAGGTGATTGCCGCCGACGGTGAGGCTGTGCTCCGGGTTGCGGGCGTGGAGAGTGAACTCGGCCGGCGCCTTGGCGACGCTCTCCAGCACGAGGCCGCGCGGGAAACGCACGCGCTGCGTGCCGGGCGCGACCTCCGCCCCCGCCGCCTTCAGGATGGCGAGGGAGTCCTCGTCGAGGAAATCCATCCCGATCTCCTCGAGCACCTTGAGCGAGGAGTCGTGGATGGCTTCGATCTGATCGGCGCTCAGCACCTCGATCGGCTTGTAGGGATTTCGGTAACGCCGCCAAGGGACCTGCTTGATCCCGCCGCGGCCGCGCCGCTCCCGCCGCCGTGATGTGTCCCGCGTCATCGATCGACCCGCCCCTTTTCCGCGAACGCTCGCGGTCCAGGGCGATTGCTATACAGTCTCGGGCTGCGCCTGTATAGGACAGGCGACGGTTTCGAGCGCCGGCGCGGCGCAATCGCAAACGCATGGCGGGACATGTCTGACCATACCCCCCTCCCCAACCCTCCCCCGCAAGGCGGGAGGAAGCATAGCGCCGCGCCGCTCATTCTGACCGGCGCAGGTCTCACGCCCGAGCTGGTGGCGGAAGTCGCGCGCAAGCGACGGCCGGTGGCGCTCGCGCCCGAGGCCTTGGAGCGGATGCGCCGCTCGCGCGCGGTGATCGACCGCGCCTTCGCCGAGACCCGGCCGGTCTACGGTCTCACCACCGGTCTGGGCGCGCGGGTCGGCCATCGCCTCTCATCCGAGGCGGCCGCGGAATTCTCGCGCCGGACTCTCTTGGGGCGCGCCAACGCGGTCGGGCCGCGCTTGCAGGGCGAGGCGGTGCGCGCGGCGATGCTGTCGCGGGCCAACCAGATGGCGCTCGGCGGCTCGGG
>DATIDB010000164.1:0-4559 GCA_035456545.1 Alphaproteobacteria bacterium
TGACCGTGGGCGCGTAGAGCAGGTCCGCGCCCGCTTGAGCCAGCTTGGCGGCGTCGGCGGCCTCCTCGCGCGGATAGGCGGCGAGATCCTCGCCGGGCCCGAACTGGGTCGGATTGACGAAGAGGCTGACCGCCGTCCGCCGGCAGCGGGCGCGCGCAACCTCGATCAGGCTCAGATGCCCGGCGTGCAGCGCGCCCATGGTCGATACCAGCGCGACCGTCTCGCCGCTGCTTCGCCAGCCGCGGACGACGGCGCGCAGTTCGGTCACGGTGCGGACGGTGGGAAGGCTATGGTCGGCGGCCGGCATCGGGTTGTCGTCCGCCGGTGCTGGCCTCAGCTCGCCTGCTTGCGGGGCCCGGCGCCGAAGCAATGCTCGGGGCCGGGGAAGCGGCGTGCGCGCACATCCTCGGCATAGCGCTGCGCCGCCTCCGTCACGGCGTCGCCCAGCTCGGCATAGCGTTTGACGAATTTGGGGGTGAACGCGCCGAACAGGCCGATCACGTCCTCGGTCACCAGGATTTGCCCGTCGCAGGCGGGCGAGGCGCCGATGCCGATGGTCGGCACCGGAACGCTCTTGGTGATGGTTCGGGCCAGCGGCTCGACCGTGCCCTCCACCACCATGGCGAATGCCCCGGCTTCGGCGATGGCCCGGGCGTCGTTCAGGATCGACTCCGCCTCGCGCTCGGCCCGGCCGCGCGCGCGATAGCCGCCGAGGCTGTGCACCGATTGCGGCTTCAAGCCGACATGCCCGAGCACCGGAATCCCGCGCTGGGCGAGGAAAGCGACCGTCTCCGCCATCTCGCGCCCACCCTCCAGCTTGACGCCGGATGCGCCGGTCTCGGCCATCACCCGCGCCGAGGCGCGAAAGGCCTGCTGGGGGGATTCCTGGTAGCTCCCGAAGGGCAGATCGACGATCACCGCGGCGTGCTTGGAGCCGCGCACCACGGCCGCGCCATGGGCGATCATCATCTCAAGCGTCACCGGCAGGGTGTCGTCGAGCCCATAGAGCACCATTCCCACCGAATCGCCGACCAGCAGCAGGTCGACATGCGGATCGAGGAGCCGCGCCATGGGGGTCGAATAGGCGGTGAGGGCGACGATCGGCGTGGCCCCCTTGCGCTGGGAAATCTCCGGGATCGAGACCCGGCTGGAGCGCGGTTCGGTGCTCAACGGGGCGACCCTCCATAGGCGAGCGGCAAAACCCGGTATCCACGCCGCATTCTTCTAATTGTTGCACCGCACAACGGCCTTGGCAAGGCGGTCTCTTGGGGGATTGCAGGCGCCCGGCCAAGGAACGATCCTGATTTGGACCGAATATTGCGAAAGACAAGGAGACGAGGTTCAGAAATGACAATGCGCGCTCTGCGCTGGGGTCTTCTTGTGCTGTGCCTGCTGTCCGCGGCGGCCGAGGCTCAGACGCTTCCGCTGCCCGGCGGCCTTGTCGACCTGCGGTCGGAGGAGGGAGCGCGGCTCCTCGAGGAGAGCGATGCGCGCGAGGCCTTTCTTCCGCTGAGCATCACCTTCGTGACCCAGAAGAACCACGCCTATTGCGGCGTCGCCAGCATCGTCATGGTGCTGAACGCGCTCCAGCTCCCGGCGCCGGTCATGGCGGAGAACAGCCCCTATCGCAGCTTCACGCAGGACAATGTGCTGGACGAGGAGACCGACAGGATCCTTCCGCGCGAGGTTCTGGCGAAACAAGGCATGACCCTGGACCAACTCGGCGCGCTGCTCGCCACCCGTCCGCTCGAGGTGGAGGTCCATCACGCCGCCGACGCCGATCTCGCCGCCTTTCGCGCCGCCGCACGCGATCATCTCGCGCGCAAGGGCCACTTCGTCATCGTCAACTACCTGCGCAAGGCAATCGGCCAAGAGCTGGGCGGCCATATCTCGCCCCTGGCGGCCTATGACGCTGAGAGCGACCGATTCCTGATCCTCGACGTCTCCCGCTACAAATACCCGCCGGTCTGGGTTGCCGCCTCCGAATTGTTCGAGGCGATGAACACGACGGACGCGGACAACCAGGATAAGACGCGCGGCTATGTGCTGATCCGGGGCGCGCCAACGCATTGAGCGCAATCGGGGGCGGTTGACCCGCGGCTCCGCTTCGTCTTAGGTCCGCGCCATGACCAACCGTCCGAATATTCCCGGGGCCGATCCCGCCGATCGCCCGACCGTCCAGCTCATGCCGGGGGGACATCGGCGCGCCGTGGCCGGCCATCCTTGGGTGTTCTCGAACGAGATCCGCATGGACGCGGCGGCGAAGGCGCTTGCCCCCGGGACCCTGGTGCGCCTCGTGGCAGAGCATGGCGAGGCAATCGGCATCGCCAGCTTCAACCCGCATTCGCTGATCGCGGCGCGGCTGATCGGGCGGGCGCCGGAGGCGCGGATCGACGCGGCGTTCCTGGCCGAGCGGCTGCGCCGCGCGCTGCGCTTGCGCGAGACGCTCGTGCCGGCGCCGTTCTATCGCCTGGTTCATGCCGAGGCGGACGGGCTGCCCGGCCTCGTGATCGACCGCTACGGCGAGGCGCTGGTTCTCCAGGCGAACTCGGCGGGCATGGAGGCGCTGACGCCGCTCCTGATCGAAGCGCTGGAGATGGTGGTCTCGCCCGCGGCCCTGCTCTTGCGCAACGACAGCCCGGTGCGCGCCCTCGAAGGGTTGCGTCCTGAAGTCCGCTGGGCCAAGGGCGCGCTCACGGCGCCCATCGAATTGATCGAGAACGGCGCGCGCTTTCCCATCGAGCTGGGGCACGGGCAGAAGACCGGCTGGTTCTTCGACCAGCGGGAGAACCGGGCGATGGTGGCGAGCCTCGCCGCGGGCGCGCGGATGCTCGATCTCTATTGCTACGGCGGCGGCTTCGCCGTGCAGGCGGCGCTGGCGGGCGCGCGCGAGGTGCTGGCCGTCGACCGCTCGGAGGCGGCGCTGGCCGCGGCGGCGGCGGCGGCCGAGCTCAATGGCGTGGCCGGCCGCTGCCGCTTCGAGCGCGGCGAGGCCTTCGACCGGATGCAGCGCCTGCGCGAGGTGGGCGAGCGCTTCGACATCGTCGTCGCCGATCCGCCCGCCTTCGTGAAATCCAAGAAGGAGCTGGCGCAAGGGGCGAAGGGCTATCGAAAGCTGATGCGGCTCGCCGCGCCGCTGGTCAATCCGGGCGGGTTCCTCTTCGCCGCCTCCTGCTCGCACCACGTCGATCCCGCGCTCTTCGCCGATCAGCTGCGCCGCGGTCTCATCGACGCCAACCGCTCGGGCCGCATCCTCGCCTCGACCGGGGCGGCCAAGGACCATCCGGTCCATCCCGCCTTGCCCGAGAGCGCCTATCTCAAGGCGCAGCTCCTGCAGCTCGATTAGCGGCGCGCGATGCGGATCATCAGCGCGCCGTCGCGGCTGATGCCGTCACGCGCCGCATCGCTGAGGATGCGCTCGAGCTCCGACATCAGCTTCGGATCGGATTGGCCAAGAGCCGTGAGTTGCGCATCCGCGTTTCTGCGAACATCCGCGAGTGGCCAGGGCGCGAGGATCAGGCGCTGCGCGTAATCGAATCGCCCGAGATCGGCCATGGGCGAGCAGAGGGCAAAAATCCCGGCCGCGGTCGGGAGGGGGTTGTGCACCATGCCGAGCCGCCGGTCGATGGTCTTGGACCATAGATCGTAGGCCTCGGCCACGCGCTGGGATGGCACGGCGCTGTCGTACCAGCCCTCCAGAATGAGCACCCCCTCTCTTGCCACGCGCCAAGCCTCCTCGATCGCGCGCGAAAGCTCGGAGAGGTGATGGGCGGTGTAGGAGAAAGTCACGAGATCGAAGCTTGCATCGGCGAAGGGCAATGCCTCGGCGCGCCCAAGTTCGACCGGCAGCCCCTCGTCTCGCAATCGCATGATCGCCGATTCGTCGGTGTCGAGCCCATGCGCCCGGCAGCCGCGCGCGATCGCAGCCTTGAGGAAGGCGCCGTCGCCGCAGCCGATGTCGAGCAGGCTGTCCGGCGATTCTCCCATCACCGTCTCGAAGAACTCCCGGCGATAGATCGGATTGGGGAGCGCGCCCGAAGCGAATGGAATCAACTAACTTCTCGCGATCAGGAAGAGGCGGCGGAAGGGGAACAGCGTCTTGCCATCAGCACGGCGCGGATACGCCGTTGCGAGACGCGCCTGGTAGCGCGCGGTGAAATCGGCGCGTTCGACGGGGTCGGTCAACGCGTCCAGGAGCGGGCGCAGTCCGGTGCCCTTGACCCAGTCGAGGACCGGCGTCTCGCCGTCGAGGACGTGCAGATACTCGGTTTCCCAGAGATCGAGTTCCGCCACGAGCGGCGCGAGGAGGTCGTAGTAGCGCTCGGGCGGCAGCACCGGCTCCTCGCGCAGGAGGGGACGCAGCCCTTCGTTCCAGGGACCATTCGTCGCCACCTCGCGCATCAGCCGGTGCGAGGGCGCGCCGAAGTTGCGCGGCATCTGCACCGCGAGCGCGCCGCCCGGCACGAGGCAGCGCGTCAGATGGGGGAACAGCGTCTTGCCATCAGCACGGCGCGGATACGCCGTTGCGAGACGCGCCTGGTAGCGCGCGGTGAAATCGG
>DATIDB010000165.1:0-4549 GCA_035456545.1 Alphaproteobacteria bacterium
CTCCGGTCCCTGGCCGCGCATCAGGTTCAGCAGCCGCTGCAGGCCCGGGCTCTTGTATCCGATCGGCGCGGCCAGGAACTCGCGCGCGTAAGCCAGATCGTCCGATCCGATTTGGTATCGCGCCATGCGAACGTCCTCAGCCGGCCGTCAGGGCGAGCCCGGCATGAACTTCGTCCATGGTCCGGGCGAGGATCGCGAACAGCTCCTCGATCTCGGCCGGCGTGATGACGAAGGGCGGAGCCAGCACCACGGATTGGCCGAGCGGCCTGCATATGAGGCCATTCTTCAGCGCCTGCCGCGCGATCCGTTCGCTGACGCGCAGCTCGGCCGGATAGGGCCGTTTTGAAGACTTGTCGGCGACCAGCTCGAGCGCGCCCATCAATCCGACCCCGCGCGCCTCGCCCACCATGGGATGCGCGCCCAGCCTGCGGAGGCGGTCCTGGAACGCCGGCGCCACCCTGCGCAGATTGGGGAGGGCGGCGCTCTCGATCTCCTCGATGGCCGCGAGCGCGATTGCGCAGCCCACCGGATGCGCGCCGGTGGTGAATCCGTGCGGGAACTCGTCATGTCGCTTCGCCGCGGCTTCGACCCTCTCACCCAGCTCCGGGGAGAGGATCACCGCGCCCATCGGGAAGAAGCCGGCGGTGATCGCTTTCGAGGCGACGACGATGTCGGGCTGGATGTCGTAGGTGAGCGAGCCCCAAAGAGCGCCGGTGCGCCCGAAGCCGCAGATCACCTCGTCGGCGATCAGGGGAATGCCGAATTTGCGCAAGACCGGGCGGATCGCCTGGAAATAGCCCTTGGGCGGCGGGATGACGCCGCCGGCGCCTAGCACCGGCTCGGCGAAGAATCCGGCGATGAGATCCGGCCCGGTGTTGCGAATCGTCTGCTCGATTTCGACGGCGAGCCGCCTTGAGAAATCCTCCTCGCTCTCGCCGGCTCGGGCCTCGCGCCAGTGGTGCGGGCAGGTGAGGAAGCGCACCTCCGGCATCGGCAGTCCGGAGAACGCCCGCACATAGTCCTTGCCCGTAAGGCTCGCCGTGGCGACGCTGACGCCGTGATAGGCGCCTCTGCGGCTGAGCAGCAATCGACGGTGCGGCTTGCCTTCCGCTTCGGCCAGGAGCCACAGCATCTTGACGACCGTGTCGTTCGCCTCCGAGCCGGAATTGGCATAGAAGACGCGAGACGCCTTCATCGGCGCGATGGCGACGAGGCGCTCCGACAGCTCCAGGGCGGACGGGCATATGCGTCCGAAAAAGGCGTGATAGGCCGGCATGCGGGCATAGGCGCGCTGCGCGGCCTCGGTCAGTTTCGGATGATCGAAGCCGAGGACCGCATTCCAAAGACCGGAATTGCCCTCGATGTAGCCTCGCCCGGACTCATCGAAGACATGGATGCCCTCGCCGCGCTCGATGATGACCGGCCCCGATTGTTCGAGCGTGGGAATGTCCGAGAAGGGATGAAGAAAAGCGCTGGGATAATTCGGCTTTGTCACCGTCATCCTCCCGCTTGGCGGCCCGCGTCGGTCGGCGGCGCTCCGCGTCCCCCCCCCCGCGCGATCCTCGCCCGTCTCAGCACCCATCTACAACAGGAAGGCGGCCCGGCGCCAATGCGCTGACGGCGAAGGCCTCGGCTGCGTCACATGCGCTCCGGCGGGCCGCGATCGACGTTCTGCCCGCCAGGGCCGCGATTTCTCCGCTCCGCCATCGGCGATGTCTGCGCTGAGAGGCCGGCGGAGGCGCTCGCGCGGGGAATTTCTGCTGGATCGATGGTGGGCGCGGCTGGGATTGAACCAGCGACCCCTACGATGTCAACGTAGTGCTCTCCCGCTGAGCTACGCGCCCTTGAAGCCCATGAAACCGCGGTTTCGAAAAGGGGCCGGGATCGGGAAGGGCGCCGACTTACCGCAAAACCGCCGCCTTTGCAAGCCGCGGCGGCGCTTTGGGCGGGCCTAGTCGGCGAGCAGCCGGTCCACCGCGCGGATCAGGTCCTTCAGGTGCACCGGCTTGGAGAGCACGCGCGGCTGGCCCTGGTTGACGGTCGCGTTCTTGAGCGCCACCGCCGCAAAGCCGGTGATGAACATCACCTTGATCTCCGGATGGCGTTCGCTTGCGACGCGCGCGAGCTCGATGCCGTCCATTCCCGGCATCACCACATCCGCCAGGAGCAGGTCGAAATCCGTGCCGTCGAAGGCCATCAGCGCGTCCTCGCCGCACTCGACCGCCTCGACGTAGTGCCCTGCCCGGCGCAGCGCGGCCGCCAGGAAGGTCCGCATCTGCCCGTCGTCCTCGGCAATCAGGATCGCCGCCATGCCCTTGCCGTATCCGCCCTAACCGGAACCCGCGACGAAGGGCGCGCCCAAACGCGCGTCAGACCACGCCATGTCCAGGATGCCCTGCTTCTTTCGCCTTGCCCCCACGCATTTGTACCTCATCTTTTATAAAGGGATGTTAACCGAAGCCAGCAGCCTGCTGTTCCCCCGCTTTTGTTTTTGGCTTCCCGTGACAGTTTCGGGCAAATCGCGTTTAATGATCGCGCATGGACGGAATCAGCGCATTGGTCGAACGCAACGAGGTCTACGAGCTGACGGCGCCTCCGCGCCAGACGCTCGCCGGGGTCTTTGCCTCGCCCCATAGCGGCACGGATTACAAGCCTGAATTCGTTGCGCAATCCCGGCTGGATCAAGTCATGCTCCGGCGCTCGGAGGATGCCTTCGTCGACGAGCTGTTCCAGACCGCGCCCTTGCGGGGGGCGCCGCTCCTTAAGGCCGTGTTCCCGCGCGCCTATGTCGATCCGAACCGCGAGCCCTGGGAGCTCGACGCGGCGATGTTCGCCGAGCCCCTGCCGGCCTATGTGAACTCGCGCTCTCCGCGTGTGGCCGCCGGGCTCGGGACCATCGCGCGGGTGGTCGCGAACGGCGAGGAGATCTACGCCCGCAAACTCGATTTCTCCGAGGCCGCCCGGCGCATCGAGCGCTACTACCGGCCCTATCACGCGGCCTTGTGCGGCCTGGTCGAGCGCACCCGCGAGCGGTTCGGCTGGTGCTTCCTCATCGATTGCCACTCCATGCCCTCGGTCGGCGGACCCATGGATCGGGACCCCGGCATGCGCCGCGTCGACTTCGTTCTGGGCGACTGCCACGGCGCCTCTTGCGGACCCGCACTGATCGAGACCGTGGAGGGCTACCTCGCCGGGATCGGCTATGTCGTCACCCGCAATCTTCCCTATGCGGGGGGCTACGTGACCCGCCACTACGGACGCCCCGAGCGCGGGATCCATGCCCTGCAGATCGAGGTCAACCGCGCGCTCTACATGGACGAGGAGCGGGTCCAGCGCCGGCCGAGGTTGGAGCGGCTGGCCGAGGAGATGGACGGCCTGATCGCCGCGATCGGCGCCATCGACGGAGCCGAGCTGGCGGCATGACGGGGGCGGCCCTGGCGTTGCGCGAGGCGCGGCCCGGCGACGGCGCGGACCTGCAGCGCATCTACTCCCATCACGTGCTCCATGGCTTTGGCTCGTTCGAGGAAATCCCTCCCGATGCCGAGGAGATGGAGCGCCGCCGCACCGCCGTGCAGGAGCATGGCCTGCCCTATCTCGTCGCCGAGGCGGCGGGACGGGTGGTGGGTTTCGCCTATGCCGGGCGCTATCGGCCGCGCTCGGCCTACCGCTTCACGGTCGAGGATTCGGTCTACGTGGCGCCCGATGCGATGGGCCGGGGCGTCGGGAGCCGGCTCCTGGTCGAGGTGATCGCCCGCGCCGAGGCGGCGGGGATGCGCCAGATGATCGCCGTGATCGGCGATTCGGCCAATCTCGGGTCGATCCGACTGCATGAGCGGCTGGGCTTCACGCGGGCCGGGGTCTTCGTCGCGGTCGGCTGGAAAGGCGCGCGCTGGCTCGATTCGGTCCTGATGCAGCGGGCGCTGGGTCCCGGGGACCGGGCGGCGCCGGGCGGGCCCTAGCGCCGTGAGCGATCCTCGAAAGAAAAAGAGCCGCGGGCGCCTCGTCGGCATCCGCGGCCCAAGTTCAGGGAGGAAACGCTCAAGAAGTGCGTTACGGCATCTGCATGCCGCACTGCACAATATGTCCCTGGGCGCCGGATTTGCAAGCGCCATTTTTCAACCCATGGAAATAGAAAGAAAATTCGGAAATGCTTTTGAAGGAGCCGCAGCGACCTTGTGCGCCGCAACAGCCCTGGCTTGGGGACTGGGGCCGCCCTGCGGGGGAACGCCGCCGGTTCCAGGCGCGTTGGCGCAAGGAACCGCTCTTGCCATCGGTGGCCGCAAAGAATGACGGATCGGCTGATCGTCGTCTCCAATCGTGTTGCCCCGGTGGACGAGGCCAAGGGCTCGGCCGGCGGGTTGGCGATCGGCATGCTGGCCGCGCTTCGCGCCTCGGGCGGCCTCTGGTTCGGCTGGAGCGGGCGGGTCAGCTCGGGCGCGGCCAGCGCGACGCCGGCCATCGTCCATAAGGGCGGGATCACCTATGCCACGCTCGACCTCACCCCTCAGGACCATGCCGGCTATTACAACGGCTACGCCAACCGCGTGCT
>DATIDB010000166.1:0-8690 GCA_035456545.1 Alphaproteobacteria bacterium
TGCATCTGGCGATCCGTCCGGCGGCGACGCGCCGCTACCGCGCCGATCCCGGCGGCGCGCGCATCGACCCGCGCGGGAGCCTGCGCGCCTCGCTGCGCCAAGGCAGCGGCGCCATCCCCTTGCGCTTCCGCGAGCGCAGCCGGCGGCGGCCGCCGCTGGTCGTGCTCTGCGACATCTCGGGCTCGATGGGGCGGTATTCGCGCATGCTGCTGCACTTCATCCACCGGGCGGCGGCCGGCAGCGACCGCTTCCATGCCTTCCTGTTCGGGACCCGGCTGACCAACGCCACCCGCGCGCTGCGCAATCGCGACGTCGACGACGCCCTGGCCGAGCTGTCGAACGCGGTCGCCGACTGGTCCGGCGGCACTCGGATCGGCGCGTGCCTCGGCGAGTTCAACCGCCTGTGGTCGCGGCGGGTCCTGGGACAAGGCGCCGTCGTGCTCCTGATCACCGACGGAATCGACCGGGAGGGAGGCGCGGGCCTCGCCGCGGAGATGGGCCGGCTGCGCCGGTCCTCCCGCCGGCTGATCTGGCTGAACCCGCTCTTGCGGTACGAGTTCTACGAGCCGAAGACAATGGGCGCCCGCGCGATTCTTCCCTATGTCGACGAGTTCCGGCCGGTGCACAATCTGGAGAGCATGGCTGCCTTGGCCGTGGCCCTGACACGCCCGCCGGCCCCGAGCGCCCCCAGGGCCGAGGTCAAGCCGCGCCCCACCATCGCCTGAAGATGGAGGACCCATGAGCGAAGACGATATCCTCGATCGGGCGGCGCGCTGGCGCGCGGAAGGAAAGGGCGTCGCCCTTGCCACCGTGGTCTCGACCTGGGGTTCCTCGCCGCGACCGGCGGGCAGCCATCTGGCCGTCGACGAGGCGGGCGCCATGATCGGCTCCGTCTCCGGCGGCTGCATCGAGGGCGCGGTGGTTCTGGAGGCGCAGGCGGCGATCAAGGACGGCAAGCCTCGCCTGCTGGAATTCGGAGTCAGCGACGAGGATGCCTGGGCCGTCGGGCTCGCTTGCGGCGGCCGCGTCCAGGTCTATGTCGAGCCGATCGAATGAAACGCGCCCTCCTCGACCGCCTCAACGCCGATCGTGCCGCGAAGCGACCCGTCGCCCTCGTCACCGAGCTGACCGGAGGCGCGCAGAGCCTGGTTGCGGCCGAGGAAACGCATGGGAGCCTGGCGCTTCCGCTGAGCGTCGTCGCCTTCGCTCGGGCGGGGCTGCGCTCGGACCGCAGCGGCACGGTCGAGGCGGACGGGGCCCGTTATTTCATCCGCGTCTACAATCCGCCGCTGCGGCTGGCGGTGATCGGCGCCGTGCATATCGCCCAGGCGCTGGCGCCGATCGCGGCGCTCGCCGGGTATGAGGTCACCGTCATCGATCCGCGCCGCGCTTTTGCCACCGAAATGCGGTTTCCCGGCGTTCGGCTGGTCACCGACTGGCCGGACGAGGCGCTCGGCGCGCTGCGGCCCGACAGCCGCACCGCCGTGGTGACGCTGACGCACGATCCCAAGCTCGACGATCCGGCGCTGGAGGTGGCGCTCCGATCCGGCGCGTTCTATATCGGCGCGCTGGGCAGCACGCGCACGCAGGCCAAGCGGCTGCATCGCCTGGAGGAGCTGGGCTTCACCCGCGAGCAGCTTGGCCGGATCCATGGACCGATCGGATTAAGGCTCGGCGGGCGCGCGCCGGCCGAGATCGCAATCGCGATCCTCGCCGAGGCGACCCTCGTTCTGCACCGGGCCGAGGCCGCCGAGGCCGAAGCGGCGGGCGTGGGATGATCTTCGGGGAACGCCCGGTCGAACGCGCGGCGGGAGCCATCCTCGCCCATGGCGTGCGGGCGGGCGCGCTCATGCTCAAGAAGGGGCGGCGGCTTTCCGAGAAGGACATCGCTGCGATGGTCGCGGCCGGAATCGCGTCCGTCATGGTCGCCGAGCCGGAGCCCGGCGATGTCGGCGAGGACGAGGCCGCCCGCCGCCTCGCCGCCGCGATCGCGGGGCCGAACCTGATCGCCAAGCCGCCCTTCACCGGGCGTGTCAATCTCCACGCCGCCCGGCGCGGGCTGCTGCTGGTCGATCGCGCGCGTCTCGACCGCGTCAACCTCGTGAGCGAATCCCTCACGCTCGCCACTCTGGAGCCTTTCGCCCTGGTCGAGGCCGACGGCATGGCCGCGACCGTGAAGATCATCCCCTTCGCCGTGACGGAGGGGGAGCTGTCGCGCTGCATCGAGGCCGCGGCGGGACCGGAACCCCTGCTGCGGATCGCGCCGCTGGCCGGACGCTCCGCGGGGCTGATCCAGACGGTGCTGCCCGGCACGAAGGACAGCATCCTCGACAAGACCGCGACGGCCACCCGCGCACGGCTGGAGGCGCTTGAGTCCGCGCTCATCGCCGACCGCCGCTGCCCGCATCGCATCGAGGATCTCACGAGCGCCGTCCGCGACGTCGTCGCGGCGCGGCCCGGACTGCTGCTCATCTCCGGCGCTTCGGCCATCACCGACCGCCGCGACGTAATTCCGGCGGCGATCGAGCGCGCGGGCGGGCGGATCGAGCAGTTCGGCATGCCCGTCGATCCGGGCAACCTGATCCTTCTCGGCGAGATCGGCGGCATGCCGGTCCTCGGCCTTCCCGGCTGCGCCCGCTCTCCCAAGCTCAACGGCTTCGACTGGGTGCTGCAGCGGCTGCTCTGCGACGTGCCGGTCCGCCGAGAGGATGTGATGCGCATGGGCGCGGGCGGGCTCCTGACCGAAATCCCCAGCCGGCCCCAGCCGCGCGAGGGCGCGCCGAAGCCCGCGCCCGCCGCCGCGCCAAAAGTGGCCGCGATCGTGCTCGCCGCCGGCCGCTCGACGCGGATGGGCCGCAACAAGCTCATGGCCGATCTTGCGGGCGCGCCGCTCCTCCTGCGCATCGTCGATGCCGCGCTCTCCTCGCGCGCACGGCCCATCGTCGTGGTGACCGGGCACGAGGCGGAGCGCGTGCGGACGGCGCTCGGTCCGAGGGCGGTCACGATCGCCCACAATCCCGATTACGGGAAAGGTCTCAGCACCTCGGTGCGCTGCGGGCTCGCGGCGCTGCCGCCGGAGGTGGACGCGGCGCTCATCTGCCTCGGCGACATGCCGAGAATTGGCGCCGGCCTCCTCGACCGGTTGATCCAGGCCTTCAACCCCATCGAGGGGCGGGCGATCTGCGTGCCGACCTGGCAGGGCAAGCGCGGGAACCCGGTCCTGTGGGGCCGTCAGTTCTTCGCCGAAATGGCGGCGCTCACCGGCGATGTCGGCGCCAAGCACCTGATGGCGGACCACCCCGAGCTGGTGGCGGAGGTCCCCGCCGACGATGACGGCGTGCTGGCGGATGTGGATACGCCCGAAGCCCTGGCCGCGCTTTCCTCGACGCGGCAGGCGTGAACGAGCCGGCCTGCGCCCGCGTTGAAGCCACCATGCGCTCCATGATCGCCTTCGCGCTCGCCGCGCTCCTCTCCGCCTGTGCGGTCGGGTCGCAAAGCCCGCGCGCCGAAGCCGTCGCGCTGCGCCTGGCGAGTGTCACCGCCACGACCCCAGCCGCGCCGAGCTGGATCGTCACGCCGAGCGGCGGAGAGGCTCAGGCGGCGGTGCGCCGGATCGGCGAGAGCCGCACCGTCACCGCCTTCGCCAGCCAAGAGGGCCTGACCGCAGGCGCGACGGCCGAGGCGCTGGACCACGCGATCGCCGAAATCCGCTTCGGCTACGACAGCGGACGGCACCGGCTACGCGCCTTCGAGAGCTCCGTGGAAGGAGAGCGATGCCGAAGCTACCGGCTGACGGCGGAAGACACCGGAGTACCGGGCGGCGCGGACCGCCACTATATCGTTCTCGCGCGCGGCAGAGTGTGCGTCGTCAATGGCCACCAACTGCTCGCCCGTCTGGAATACAACGACCGACATGTCGAGGGAGAGCCCCCGCTCGCCTCTTTCGAGGAGGAGGCGGCGACGTTCCTGCGAAGCCTGTCGGCCCCCAGCGCATGACCTTCTCCCGCTCGCCCGGGAGAGGCGGGCTCCTTCAGTGCAACCCCGCAATCCTCGCGCGTTGGCGCAGGAGGGCGAGCACGGTGTTGATGGTCGGCGTCTCGACCCCGGTGAGCTGGCCCATCTCCTGGATCACCGCGACCAGCGCGTCGATCTCCATCGGCCGGCCGCGCTCCAGATCCTGGAGCATCGAGGTCTTGTGCGCGCCGACCCGGCCGGCGCCGTTGAGCCGACGCTCGATATCGACCCGGAAGCGCACGCCGAAGCGCTCGGCGATGGCTTGCGCCTCGGTCATCATCGCGCGGGCGACGGCGCGCGTGCCGGGATCGCCGCAGATGACGTCGAGCGTCGCATGCGTGAGGGCGCTGATCGGATTGAGGCACAGATTGCCCCAGAGCTTCAGCCAAATCTCGTCCCGGATGCGGTCGAGCACCGGCGCGTCGAGGCCCGCCGCCGTCATCAGCGCGGCCAGGCGCTCGACCCGCTCGCTGCGCTCGCCCGAGGGCTCGCCCAGCGGGAACTTGTTGCCATAGACGTGCTTGATGACGCCCGGCTCGACCACTTCGGTCGCCGGGTAGACGATGCAGCCGATGGCACGCTCGGGCTTCAGCACCTGCCACTGCTTGCCCTCGGGATCGACGGTCTGCAGCACCGTGTTCCGGAACGGGCCGCCGTGGTCATGGAAATACCAATAGGGGATGCCGTTGCTGGCCGTGACGACGGCGGTGTCGTTTCCGAGCAGCGGCGCGATCTGATCCACCGCGCCCGGGATCGAATGGGCCTTGAGGCCGATGACGACGTAGTCCTGGGGCCCGAGCTCCTTGGGATTGTCGGTCGCCGGCGCATGCGCGATCCGCTCCTCCCCGTCGATCAGCAGCTTCAAGCCGTTGCGGCGGATCGCCTCGAGATGCGCGCCGCGCGCGACCAGGCTCACCTCCGCGCCGGCGCGCGCCAGCTCAACGCCGAGATACCCGCCGGTCGCTCCGGAACCGAAGATGCACACCTTCATGATCGACCTCTCTCGACGGGGCGGCTTCCTTGACCGAAGAACGGCAGCCCAGCACGTCGGGCTGCGCCGGGTCCGCCGGATCGCCGGCCTCTATCCTTCAGGCGGATTTCGCCAAGCGCGGCGTGGCCTGCGGCTGGAGCGTGGTTGTGCTCGTATCGCGGTACCACGCTTGGGCGGCGGCCACGCCGCGCCCCAGCTCGACGGGGATCCCGGCGTCGCGCATCGCCATCTCCGCGCCGGCCAGCGCGCTGAGCAGCATCAGCTCGTTGACCTGGCCCAGATGGCCGATCCGGAAGGCCTTGCCGGCGAGCTGCGCCAGCCCGACGCCGAGCGACAGCCCGTAGCGCCGATAGGCCTGCCGCACGACCTCGCCGGCATCGAACCCCTCCGGCACGAGGATCGTGCTCACCGTGTCGGACTGCCAGCGCGGCTCCTTCGCGCAGAGGCTCAAGCCCCAGGCCGCGACCGCGCGGCGCACGCCTTCGGCGAGGCGGCGGTGCCGGGCGAAGACGTTCTCCAGCCCTTCATCGAACAGGAGATCGAGCGAGGCCCTGAGCCCGCGCAGAAGGGTCGTGGCCGGGGTATAGGGGAAGTAGCCGTCCTTGTTGGTTCGGATCATGTCGGAGAAGTCGAAATAGCATCGCGGCGAGCGGGCGCTTGCATGGGCGGCCAGCGCCTTGCGGCTCGCCGCGACGATGCCGAGGCCCGCGGGGAGCATGAAGCCCTTCTGCGAGCCGGCCACCGCGAGGTCCACGCCCCACTCGTCCATGCGGAAATCGACGCTGGCGATGGAGCTGACCCCATCCACGTAAAGAAGCGCCGGATGGCCGACGGCGTTGATGGCGCGCCGCACGGCCGCGACATCGCTGACGACGCCCGTCGCGGTCTCGTTGTGGCAGACCAGCACCGCCTTGATCCTGCGCTCAACGTCGGCGGCAAGGCGCTCGGCGTATTGCTCGGCGGGCGCGCCCTCGCCCCAGGGGACGTCGATGATCTCGACCTCGTAGCCATGGCGGCGGCAGAGATCGATCCACAGGCCCGAGAAGACGCCGAAACGGGAGGCGAGCACGCGGTCGCCGGGCGAGAGCGTGTTGGTCATCGCCGCCTCCCACGCGCCGGTGCCGGAGCTGGGAAAGACGAAGACCTGCCCGGTCACGGTCTTGAAGACGCGCTTCAGGTCGCGGAACAGCGGCAGGGTGAAATCGGGGAAATCCGGCGCCCGCTGATCCTCCAGCGGGATGTCCATCGCGAGCCGGACCTCGTCCGGCATGTTGGTGGGGCCGGGGATGAACAGCGCATTGCGGGCGGCCATGGAACGAGTGCTCTCCTGCTCCGGTTCGAAAGCGATCCTGCCCCCCAAAGTCCGATCGCGTTCATTCATAACTTGAAACGATTTGACCAGAACCGGTACTGTCGGTCGATCCCAGTTAAACTCATGACCGCCCATCAGTTTTTGTTATGCATAACCTGCGGGCCAAGCTACCCCCTGCGAATAGCCTCGTGGTGTTCGAGGCGGCGGCCCGCCAGCTCAGCTTCACCCGCGCGGCCAAGGAGCTGAACGTCACGCAGGCGGCCGTCAGCCGGCAAATCCAGATCCTCGAGGACCATCTTGGCGTCGCGCTGTTCCAGCGCCTGCCGCGCGCCTTGCGGCTGACGCCGGGCGGCCTCAGGCTGCACAAGGCGGTGACCATGGGGCTGGAGCACATCGCCGTCACCGCCAGCGAAATCCGCCGCATCGGCCCGCGCGCCGACCTCACCATCGCCACCAGCGTCACCTTCGCCAATTACTGGCTGATGTCGCGCGTCGCAAAGTTCCGCGCCGCGCATCCCGATATCGAGCTGAAGCTGGTCGCCTCCTCCCCCGTCGGCGATCTGGTCGCCGCCGGCATCGATCTCGCCGTCCGCTACGGCTCCGGGCGCTGGCCGGATGTCGAGGCCATTCACCTGATGGACAACGAGATCTTCCCGATCTGCGCGCCGAGCTATCTGGAGGAGCATGAAGCCCCGCGTAAGCCACGCGACCTCCTGCAGCACGTCCTCTTGCACCTTCTGGAATACGACCGCAACTGGGTCACCTGGCAGGCCTGGCTGCAGAACCAGGGCGTCGAGTGGAAGCCGCGCCTCAAGGGGCTGGCCTTCGACAACTACCTGGTGCTGATCCAGGCGGCGCTGGACGGCCAAGGCGTCGCGCTGGGCGGCGGCCGCCTGGCCGAGGATTTCATCGCGCGGGGCACGCTGGTGCGGCCGATCCCGGCGACGCAGCGCGAGGAGCGCGGCTTTTACTTGCTGGTGCCCAAGGAGGTACCCTTGTCCCGCGCGGGCGCGCTGTTCCGCGACTGGATCGTCGGCGAGGCCAAAGGGTGATCCGATGAACGAGGACCTACCGCGGCGGATGTCCCGCCGCGGCGCGGTGCGGCTGGCCGGGGCCTGCGCGGTTGCGGCGGCGCTGCCGATCGGCCGCGCGCGCGCCCAAGCTCAGCCGCGCATCCTCACCGCCGCGCCGGCGCAGGTGCGGATGGTCGGCGACCAATATCCCGCGACCGAGGTCTGGACCTATGGCGGCGACATCCCCGGCCCCGAGCTTCGCTTCCGCCAAGGAGATCGATTGCGCATCGATCTGCGGAACGGCTTGGAGGCGCCGACGACCGTTCACTGGCACGGCATCCGGCTCCCCAACGCCATGGACGGCGTTCCGCATGTCACGCAGCCGCCCGTCCTGCCCGGCGAAGGGTTCCTCTACGAGTTCGACCTGCCGGACGCGGGCACCTACTGGTACCACCCGCATGCGCAGAGCGACCGCCAGGTCGGCCGCGGCCTCAGCGGAGCCCTGATCGTCGAGGAGCCGAACGCCCTGGAGGCGGATCGTGACCTGGCGTGGGTGCTCTCCGATTGGCGCTTGGACGACAAGGCGCAGCTCGTCGAGGATTTCGGCAACCTCCACGACCTGACGCATGACGGGCGGCTGGGCAACACAGTCACGATCAACGGGCGCGTGCCCGAACGCGTCGAGGTCTCGCCCGGCGAGAGGCTGCGCCTGCGCGTGATCAACGCCGCCAACGCCCGCATCTTCGAGCTGGAGTTCCGCGGCCACACTCCGATCGTCCTGGCCCTGGACGGCCAGCCGGTGGCTCCGCATGCGCCCGCCGAGGGGCGCGTGACGATCGCGCCCGGGCAGCGGGTCGATCTGATCCTCGATTGCGTCGGCGCGCCGGGCAGCGTCTCGCAGGTCGTCGATTATCAGTACCAGAGCCGGGCCTATCGCCTGATCGACATCGCCTACGGCGCGACGCGCATGAGAACGGCCGCGTTTCCGCCGGTCGCGCCCCTCCCGCGCAACCCGCTTCCCGCGCCCGATCTCGGCGGCGCCGAGCGGCACGAGATCGTGCTCGGCGGCGGGATGATGGGAGGCCTCGCGGAGGCAAAAGTGGACGGCCGGGCGCTCTCCATGCGTCAGATGATCGGACAGGGGCTGGCCTGGGCGCTCAACGGCGTCGCCGCGGGGGAGGCAAAGGCGCACGATCCCTTGTTCGAGGCGCCGCTCGGCACCAGCGTGATTCTCGGGATCGTCAACGACACCGCTTGGCCGCACCCCATGCATGTCCACGGCCACCTCTTCCGTATGCTCGCGCGCAACGGGGCCGCGCCGCCGCGTGAGGAATGGCGGGATACCGTACTGGTGGATCCG
>DATIDB010000167.1:0-2142 GCA_035456545.1 Alphaproteobacteria bacterium
AGAAAAACGCGGTCGCCCGACCCGGCCGGCATGATTCGAGAACCCCTTAGAATGCCGCGCCTTTCTGCACCTTCGGGCAAGGGGGCGTCAACAATGCCCCTAACCCGCTCGGGCTTGACGCCCTCGCCCTCTACCGTCCCAAGGCGGCAGAGGGAAAATACGAGCCTCCCCGCAAGGGAGGGAGGTATCATCCCGCGCCATGCCCGACCTGCTCCCGCCCTGGACCTTGCTCGCGCCGTTCCTGGCCGCCGCGATCGCGCTCAACCTCACCCCTGGCGCGGACATGACCTATGTGCTGGCGCGCAGCCTGGGGCAGGGCCGGGTGGCGGGGCTGGTCTCGGCGCTGGGAATCGCGGCGGGTTCGGCTATCCACACGATTGCGGCCGCGGTGGGGCTCTCGGCGCTGCTGCTCGCCTCGGAGACGGCTTTCACGGCGGTGAAGCTGGGCGGCGCGGCCTACCTTCTCTGGCTCGCTTTCAAGGCGATCCGCGAGGGGGGCGCGGCGGCCGCGATGCGCGAGCGTTCCCCGGCCCCGCTCGGCCGCATCTTCCTCGAGGCGACCGTCACCAATGTGCTCAACCCCAAGGTCGCGCTCTTCGTCCTCGCCTTCCTGCCGCAGTTCGTCGCGCCCGAGCAGGGCCATGTGGCCCTGCAGATCCTGGTCCTAGGGACGATCTTCAATGTCAGCAGCACGGTGGTGAACGGCTCCGTCGCCCTCTCGATGAGCGCAGCCAGGAATTTCGTCCTCGGCTCCTCCTGGATGGGGCGGGCGCTCGCCTGGTTCAGCGCGGCGGTGTTCGTGGGCTTGGCTGCGCGGCTGGCTCTGGCCCAGCGCGGCTGATGGGCGCCGCACCCCCGCTCTGGCCGGTCTCGATCAAGGGCGTCGTCCTGATCGGCGGGCGCGTGGTGCTGCTCAAGAACGAGCGGGAGGAATGGGAACTGCCGGGCGGACGCCTCGAACGCGGCGAGGATCCGGAGACCTGCCTCGAGCGCGAGATCGCCGAGGAGCTGTCGCTGGCCGTCCAGGTTGGCCCGCTGCTGGATTGCTGGCGATATCCGGTGCTGCCGGGCAAGGAGGTGCTCGTCGTCACCTATGGCTGCGCGCCGCTGGCCGACGGGGCGCCGCGCCTCAGCCACGAGCACAGCGCGGTGGGCCTGTTCGAGCCGAAGGAGATCGCGCCCTTACCCATGCCGGAGGCCTACAAACGGGCGATCGCACTTTGGCTGAAGGCGCTCGCGGCGGGCCTGGAACCGGCCGGCGCCGGGGTATAGTATTCCTGACCAAACGATCAAGTTTTAGGGCTCTCGAGAGAGGAGAACCGCCATGTCCATCCTGATCCGGGGCGGCACCGTCGTCACCGCCGAGGAGATGAAGCGCGCCGACGTGCTGATCGAGGGCGGCGCCATCAAGGCGGTGGGGCAGAAGCTGGATGCGCCCGCCAAGGCGCGGGTGATCGACGCCGGCGGGCAATATGTGATGCCGGGCGGCATCGACCCGCACACGCATATGGAGCTGCCCTTCATGGGCACGGTGGCGAGCGAGGATTTCTTCTCCGGCACCGCGGCCGGTTTCGCCGGCGGCACCACCATGATCATCGACTTCGTCATCCCCGGCCCCGGCGTCTCGCTGCTCGAAGGCTACGATCAGTGGATGGAATGGGCCAAGAAAGCGGCCGGCGATTACTCCTTCCATGTCGCCGTCACCTGGTGGTCCGAAAAGGTGCGTGAGGAGATGGGCGTGCTCACGCGCGAGCGCGGGGTCAACTCCTTCAAGCACTTCATGGCATACAAGAACGCGATCATGGTGCCGGACGAGGACCTGGTGCAGAGCTTCGGCCGCTGCCGCGAGCTGGGAGCGCTCGCGACCGTCCATGCCGAGAACGGCGAGCTGGTCTTCTTCCTGCAGCAGGAGGTCTTGAAGAAGGGCATCACCGGCCCTGAGGGCCATCCGATGTCGCGGCCGCCCGAGGTCGAGGGCGAGGCGGCCAACCGCGCCATCCGCGTCGCGCAGGTCATCAACACGCCGCTCTACATCGTCCATAATTCCTGCAAGGAGTCGGTCGAGGCGATCACCCGCGCGCGGCTCGAAGGCCAGCGCGTCTATGGCGAGGTGCTGGCGGGGCATCTCCTCATCGACGATTC
>DATIDB010000168.1:0-2308 GCA_035456545.1 Alphaproteobacteria bacterium
GGTGCTCTCCGCAAGCTTCCTCAAGGTATTCCCTTAGCAGCGTTCAGACTCATCCGCCCCGCCGTTGCCGTTGATGATCTGCACCTCGGTCAGCCGCGCCACGTTGACGCCGCCCGGCTTCATCCGGAGCCTGTCTTCTTGGACCCATGCGAGAAAAGCGAAACTTGCAATACAAACCTCATGTTCATCAGGAACTTGCAACCGCGAGCATTGTTTTACATCCCAAAATGTCGAGCTTCAGAGAGGAAGGCGTCCAATATGCTCCGGCGGCTCTCAAGGAGCTTCGTCGTTTGCCTTGCGCTGGGAGATCTCTTGTCTATGCCCGCCCTGGCGGAGGAACTGGCTCGCCCCCCCGCGATGGCGGCGCCTGCTGACGATGGCAACTGGACGATGCCGGCGAAGAACTATGCCAGTACGCGGTTTGCCGACCTCGATCAGATCAATGTCGACAACGTCCGCGAACTTCAGGTCGCATGGACGTTCTCCACCGGCGTCTTGCGCGGGCACGAGGCGCCGCCGCTCGTCGTGGGCGGGACCATGTACATCGTCACGCCCTATCCCAATGACCTCTATGCTCTCGATCTGACCAAGCCGGGCGCACCGGTCAAATGGATGTACGAGCCGAAGCCGGACGCCTCGGCGCAAGGCGTTGCCTGTTGCGACTATGTCAACCGCGGCCCGGCCTACGCCGATGGCCGAATTTTCTTCAATACCCTTGACAATTATACGATCGCCCTCGACGCCGCGAGCGGGCAAGAGATTTGGAAAACCAGGCTCGGCGACATCAACAAGGGCGAAAGCATGACAATGGCGCCCTTGGTCGTGAAGGGAAAGGTCCTGGTCGGCAACAGCGGCGGCGAGTTCGGCGTGCGCGGCTGGCTCACGGCGCTCGATGCCGCCACGGGCGCCATCGCCTGGCGCGCCTATTCCACCGGACCCGACAAGGACGTGCTGATCGGGCCCGAATTCAAGCCGTTCTACCCGCAGGACCAGGGCCAGGACCTGGGCGTCAAGACGTGGCCTCCGGAACACTGGAGGATCGGCGGCGGCACTGTCTGGGGCTGGCTTTCCTACGACCCCGAAGTCAACCTGATCTATTACGGGACAGCCAATCCGGGACCATGGAACCCGGAGCAGCGGCCGGGCGACAACAAGTGGACCTGTGGGATCTTTGCGCGCGATCCCGATACCGGCAATGCCCGCTGGTTCTACCAAGTGATCCCGCACGACCTCTACGACTACGACGCGATCAACGAGCTGGTCCTGCTCGACCTGCCGATGAACGGCGCGATCCGCAAGGTTGTCGTCCGGCCGGAGCGCAACGGCTACATCTACGTGATCGATCGCATCACGGGAGAGGTTCTCTCCGCCGATCCGTTCTACCAGAACATCAACTCGACCAAGGGCGTCGATCTCAAGACCGGCCAGCTGATCTACAATCCGGAAAAGCACCCGACGCTGGGCAAGGTGGAGCGCGACATCTGCCCGACGGCGCCGGGCGCGAAGGACTGGAATCCCTCGGCATTCTCGCCGCGCACCGGGCTGCTCTACATCCCGCACATGAACGTGTGCATGGATTGGGAAAGCATCGAGGTCAACTACATTGCCGGCACGCCCTACGTCGGCGCTAAGGTCAGAATGTTCGCCGGGCCGGGCGGCCACCGCGGCGAGTTCACCGCCTGGGACCCGGTCAAGCGCACGGCTGCGTGGAAAATCAAGGAGGATCTTCCGGTGTGGAGCGGAGCGCTCGCAACGGCGGGCGATCTCGTCTTCTACGGAACGATGGATGGGTGGTTCAAGGCCCTGAACGCCCGCACCGGCGAGACGCTGTGGCAGTTCAAGACCGGCTCCGGGATCATCGGGCAGCCGATCAGCTACCGTCACCCAGACGGCCGTCAGCACGTCGCCGTGCTCTCCGGGGTCGGCGGCTGGTCTGGCGCGATCGTCGCGGGCGATCTCGATCCTCGCGATGCGACAGCGGCGAAGGGCTTCGTCAACGCCGTTCCCGATCTGCCGGAGAAGACCGCCAAGGGAGGCATGCTCTATGACTTCGCGCTGCCGGAGCGTCGTTAGCGGCCTCGTTCTCATCGCCTTCGTCGCCGCCGCTTGCGAGCGCGAGCAGCGGGAAGTTCGCGGCGAGCCGGTCGCGGAAGCCGCGCCGATGTCGATCACCTTGACAAACCTCTATCCCGGCCAGCCTCCCTCCCCTCCGGGCCCATCCCCGCAGCGCGCCGAGTACGAGAACAACGCCTATCACGTCTCCGAAGGGAAGCGGCTTTACGAATGGTTCAACTGCTCGGGTTGTCAT
>DATIDB010000169.1:0-4589 GCA_035456545.1 Alphaproteobacteria bacterium
CGCAGAACGCCACGCAGTCCTCGAAACTCAGCATGGGACGATCATCCTCCCTGTAGACGAGACAACCTTGGCGCCCGGCGGCGCCGCCGCTTTGACCTGAATCAAAGCTCAGATTTTCTTTTCCAATCCCATCTGGAAGTACTTGTGTACGACCTTGTCCTGGTGCTCCAGCAGCCAGTCGATCGAAGGCTCGTTGCGCATGGCCTTGCGGACCGCCTTGGCCATGCCCTGTCGGTGGATGTCGAAGAGCTGGCGGTGGTCCAGATCTACGATGTCGACGATGGTCGGCGCCAGCCAAACGGCGCAGATGATCCCCAGCTCATTGACCCGGTCCTTCGGCAGATCGCCGGCGCGGACGGCGTCCAGGACGCCGTTGGCGATCGCCGCCTGCACGGTGCCCATAAGAATATTCGTGTATTTGCCGGCCTTCTCCCCCTGCACCGTGACCTTGCTGACCATCAGGGTCGCGGGGCGGACCTGCACATCGGTGTTGAGGAGGGCGAAGACGCGGCTATGGCCCTTCACCTGGTCGCCGAGGAGCTGAGCCATGGCCACGCCGACGGGCCCGGTCAGGGAGCCGATGATCACCTCCGGCTCGGCGGCGGTGCCCGGCGGGCCTCCCGCCACAAGCGCCTCTCCGCTGCGGAACAGAATGCCTTCGGCCATCGCTCGGCCCTCCCTTGCCTGATCCCTGCGGGAGATGATGGAGCCGCCGGCGCCCACGAGTCCATCCGCAGGCGCAAATTTAGACGGGCTACGACGCATCTTCCGCACGACGAACGGTGTTGGTTCTTGCGCGAGGGGGATGGGTCGGTGGCCAATGAAGCAACAATTCCCCCCTCTCATCCTCTCGGCTAATAGCCACTCAAGGTCGGGGGGGCGATAAGTCCGGGCATGCGGCTGCGGCTTTTTCTGGTGAGCTTCGCGCTCGTCAACCTCTCCTATAACGGCGTCCAGTACGCGGTGACGGCGCAGTCCGAAACCCGTCCGGCGGTGCTGAGCGGGGAGGACATGATGCGCATCCTCCCCGGGAACACGCTGCTCGCCTTCGACGAGAGCGGGCCGTTCTGGATGTATTTCCCCGAGCCCGGCACGGTCTGGGGCCAATCCAGCAGCGGCGATGTCGATATCGGCCGCTGGTGGGTGGAGAACGACCGCTACTGCCGAAGCTGGCGGCTCTGGTATGACGGGGCGACGCAGTGCTGGACGCTGGCGACCTCCGGCGATGACCGCATTTTCTGGATGGATTCCCAGCACGCCGTCCAGGGCGAGAGCCAGGTCAGCCAGGGGAACGCGATCGGATCGATCCCGCCGCCCCTGCTGGCTTCCACCGCCACCGATATCGAAATCGGCCCGATCACCGTCAGCGGGACCATCGGGCCCGAGCCGCGCACCCGCTTCGCCGACAGCTCCGACCGCAACGCGGGCTCCACCGATGGCGGATCGTCGAGTGGCGGGACTTCATCGGGCACGGGCTCGTCCGGCGGCGGGTCCTCAGGCGGAACCACAAGCGGCGGCTCCTCCAGCGGCTCGGGCAGCAGCTCCTCGTCCGGAGGCGGCGGCTCGTCGGGCGGCGGAGGCGGATCCTCCTCCGGCGGCGATGCCGGCGGCTCCTCCGGGGGCGGCGGGTCGTCCGGCGGAGGCGGAAGCTCCGCGGGCGGCGGCGATAACGGTTCCGGCAACGGCAAGGGTGGCGGAAACGGCGGCGGCAAGGGCGGCGGAAACGACAAGGGCGATCGCGGCGGGAAAGGCGGCGACAAGGGCGGCGGAAAGGGCAAGGGTTAGACCCGCGCGGCCAAGCCCTCGATACGCTCCTCGTTCCGATCCCGGCGCTTAGCGCGGCGAGACGGCCCGCTCGAATTCCGCTGAGGCGCCGGCCTTCAAGGCCGTCGGCGGCCCATCGTCTTCCGGCCAACGGTGGTTTCGGATCGCCCGGATGAAGGTTGCGACGGCCGGCGAATGGCGCCGACCGGCCACCGTCACCAGCGAGACCTCACGCACCACCTCCGGATCGACCAGGAGCCTGCGCCGCACGCCCGGCAGAATGGACGAGAATTCCGGCAGGAAACAGATGCCGAGGCCCGCCGTCACCATGGTCTGGATCCAATCCTCGCGCTCGCTGCGATAGGAGACGCGGATTTCGACCTGCCGCTCCGAGCAGAGCGAGCGCAAGTGGTCGCGATACTCGCAGTTGATCCGGGAGAGATAGCTCTCGCCGGCGATATCCTCGACGGTGAGCGCGTTCCGCGATTCGAATCGGTGGCCCGGCGGAAAGGCGATGACGAAGCGCTCGCGGTAGAGGCGCTGGGCGACCAGCCGCTCGTCGAAGGACTCGGGCTGCGCCATGACGGCGAGGTCCAGCTTCCCTTCCATCAGGAGCTCGCCGAGGCGCGCGGCCGTCGCCTCGATCATCGACAGCTCGATGCCCGGGTTGTCGGTGCGGAACCGGTTCAGGAACCCGACGAACCGCAACGGGCCGATGGTGCACATGATCCCGAGATTGAGCGGCGCATCGCTGAGCTTGAGGAAGCTTGAGGCGGTGCTCTTGGCCGCCTCCGCCTCCTTCAGCACCTGCTCAAGATGCGGCCTCATGAGTTGGCCGAGATCGGTCAGATGCGTCAGGCTCCGCTCCCGCCGGAAGAGAAGCGCGCCCAGCTCCTCCTCGAGCTTCTGGATCGCCCGCGTCAAGGCCGGCTGCGTGACGTTGCACCGATCCGCCGCGCGCGTGAAATTCAGCTCCTCGGCCACCGCGAGAAAGTATCGGATCTGGTGCATTTCCATCCTGCGGCCGCTCCCTGCCTCCCGATAATCTGCGTTCATCAAAATAATACGGTTTCGGCATTTCCACCCGGCATTTCGCCGTGACAGCCTTGTCCATGAGGTCGCGCAGCGCGGCGGACGTAACCCTTTCGGATCAGCCCAAGGAGTTTCATTCGATGAGCGCCCATCCCACGCAGCAGCCCGCGCGAGGCCTGGCCGGCCGTAGCGCCATCGTCACCGGTTCGACCAGCGGCATCGGTCTCGGCATCGCGCAATCGCTGGCCGCGGCGGGCGCAAACCTGGTGCTGAACGGATTTGGCGAAGCCAAGGAGATCGAGCGCGTCCGCGGAGGGATCGCCGAGGCGCATCGCGTGGACGTCGCCTATGACGGCGCCGACCTGACGAAGGCCGACGCGGTGGTCGAGATGGTACGCTCCGCCGAGCGACGCTTCGGGGCCGTTGACATCCTCGTCAACAACGCGGGCATCCAGTTCGTCGCTCCGATCGAGGAGTTCCCCGCCCAGAAATGGGATCAGATCATCGCGCTCAATCTGAGTGCGGCCTTCCACGCCATCAGCACCGCCTTCGCCGGGATGAAAGAGCGCCGCTGGGGGCGCGTGGTCAACATCGCCTCGGCGCATGGCCTCGTCGCCTCGCCCTTTAAGTCGGCCTATGTCGCGGCCAAGCACGGGATCGTCGGCCTGACCAAGGTAGTCGCGCTGGAGGGCGCCGAGTTCGGCGTCACCGCCAACGCCATCTGCCCGGGCTATGTGTGGACGCCGCTGGTCGAGAAGCAGATCGACGAGCAGGCGCGCGCCCACAACCTTCCCCGCGAAGAGGTGGTGAAGAAGGTGCTTCTGGCCCAGCAGCCGAACAAGCGCTTCGCCACGGTGGAGGAGATCGGCGCGCTGACCGCCTTCCTCGCCAGCGACGCGGGGCAATCGATCACCGGCGCAGCCTTGCCGGTGGATGGCGGCTGGACCGCCCATTGACATGCGAGGGAGACAAGAGATGGCCACCGCCACGTTGAAGCGCCCGCAAGCCGGCGAACGAACATCGCGTCGGGTCGCTCAGGAAACGACCCATACCGTCAATCTGGCGCTCCAGGGCGGCGGCGCGCACGGCGCCTTCACCTGGGGCGTGCTCGACCGGCTTCTCGAGGAGGAGCGGATCGAGATGGAGGGCATCAGCGCGACCAGCGCGGGGGCGATGAACGCCTGCGTGCTGGCCTACGGCATGACCCTGGGCGGCCGGGAGGGCGCGAAGACCGCCCTCGCGAATTTCTGGCGCCGCATCAGCCATGCCGCCGCCTTCAGTCCGCTGCAGCCCTCGCCGCTCGAGAAGCTGCTCGGCCTGCGAAATCTGGAGTTCTCCCCGCCCTTCCTGTTCTTCGATCTTCTGACGCGGCTGCTCTCGCCCTATCAGTTCAATCCGCTCAACCTCAATCCGCTCCGCCAAGTCTTGTTGCAGACCGTGGATTTCGAATCGCTGCGGCGCACGCGCTGCAAGGTGAAGCTCTTCCTCTCCGCGACAAATGTCCGCACCGGCAAGATCAAGGTCTTCGACAATGACGACATCGGGCCCGACGCCGTGCTCGCCTCCGGCTGCCTGCCGTTCATCTTCCAGGCGGTCGAGATCGAGGGCGAGGCGTATTGGGACGGCGGATATATGGGCAATCCCGCGATATTCCCCCTGATCTACGCCTGCGACAGCCGCGACGTCATCGTCGTGCACGTCAACCCGATCATGCGCGAGGACCTGCCGAAGAGCGCCGCCGAGATCCTGAACCGTATCAACGAGATCAGCTTCAACTCCTCGCTCATGCGCGA
>DATIDB010000170.1:0-2260 GCA_035456545.1 Alphaproteobacteria bacterium
GGGCTGCGCTGGGGCCCCTTCGTCACGCAGATCCGCGCCGAGCTGCCCGAGCTGGCGCCGTCGATCCATCGTCTTTACGCCGATTTCGATCTCTCCGAAGCGGAGTTTCGAGATTTCCGGGTGACCATAAGACAGCGCGGGAGCCTCGCGAGAGAGGCTGAGTTCGTGCTCGACGAATGGAACGCGATGCCGCGCTTCCCACGCGAGATCGCGCTCGGCATGCTGGAATGGGGCTTGAATTGGTGCGTCTGGTCCACGGTCCATCGTTTCCTCATCATCCATTCCGCAGTCGTCGCCAAGGGGAGCCGGGCGCTTCTCCTCTCTGCGCCCCCCGGCTCGGGCAAGAGCACGCTTTGCGCCGCACTCGTGAACAGCGGCTGGCGGCTCTTGTCGGACGAGCTTGCGGTGGTCGACCCGCAAACCCTGGACATTTGGCCTCTCGCACGGCCCATCTGCCTCAAGGAGGAATCGATCGCGCTGATCCAGGGCAAGGCGCCGTCAGCGGTGTTCGGCCCCGTCATTCACGGAACGATCAAGGGCAGGATCGCGCATATGCGCCCGCCCTCCGAGAGCGTGCGGCGCAGCCATGAGCCGGCGCGCGCCGCCTGGATTCTGCTGCCCCGCTTCGATCCGCAGAGCGTGACGGAGCTGCAGCCGATCAGCCCCGCTTACGCCCTCGTGCATATGGCCGAGAACTCCTTCAACTATCATGTCCTCGGAGAGACCGCATTCGACGCGCTCGGCCGCCTCGTGGAGGGTTGCCGTGCCCGGGCGCGGTTGCCGCACTCTTCCCTCGAGGAAGCCATGGGCCATATCGAGAGCCTGGCGTCGGAAGCCTGAACGGAGGGCCGAATGGGCTCCTTCAGGCGCGATCCTCTTATCGAAGGCCTGCTCCGGCCCAAAACCATGGCTTCGCTGGCTTTGGCGGAATGGGACCGCCTCCTGCCGCGGGCGCGGGTGGCCGAACTGCTGCCGCGATTGGCGATCGCCGCTCAGCGGGAGGGAATCTTCGATAGGTTGCCGGAGCCCGTGGCGAAGCACCTGACCACGGGCCTTGCCCTGGCGGGGGCGCAGCGCCGGGTCGCGGAGTGGGAACTGCATTGCCTGGAGCGCGAGCTGGCACCGCTCGGCGCTCCGGTCATGCTCCTGAAGGGGGCGGCGTACGTCGCCGCGCGCCTGCCCATGGCCGAGGGGCGGCTTTTTGGCGATGTCGACATCATGGTTCCGGAGGCGAATCTGGAGCGCGCGCAATCGATCTTGCTCGACGCCGGCTGGCTGTTCGAAGAAAGCGAGGAATACGACCGGCGTTATTATTTGCGATGGATGCACGAGCTGCCGCCGCTGCGCCATTCCGGCCGCGGAAGCGTGCTCGACGTGCATCACGCGATCCTGCCGCGGACCTCGCGCCTGAAACCGGAATCGGCGCGGCTCTGGGCGCAGGCGCGGCCGCTGGCGGGCTCTTCATTCGTTGTACCTTGCCCCGCCGACATGCTCCTGCACTCGGCTGCGCATCTGTTCCAGGACGGCGACATGGACCTGATGCTTCGCGATCTGTTGGACATCCACGACATGGCGGAGCTGTTCGGCAAGGAGCCGGAGTTCTGGCCAGAGCTCATAAGTCGCGCGGAAGAGCTGGATCTGGCGCGGCCGCTCTTCTACGCCATGCGCTACCGCGAGCGGATTTTGGGCGCGGGCCCGCCGACGGCGGTCGCGACGCGGCTCGGCGGGAAGGGGCCCGGCAGGCTGGCGCGCGCCGTGATGGATCGCGCGGTTCCGCCGGTCCTGTTGCCGCCCACGCACGATCAGGGCAGGCTGCGGCGACCGGCCGCGCTTTTCCTCTACGTCCGGTCGCACTGGCTGCGCATGCCACCGCTGCTGCTGGCCTCCCACCTCGCCCGCAAATCGCTGCGGCGCCTGAGAATGGCGGAACCGGAGGGCGAGTAGGCGCGATAATCCGGCCGCGCCTTCGACATGAGGGACGGGCTGCTCCGATACTCCGCATCGGGCCGATCGCCACGGCGGAGGGAGCGGCCCGGCTCTTCGAAAGGGGGATTAAAGATGCGACCGATGATCGGATTTCTCCTCGTCCTGGCCGGCCTGGCCGCGAACAACATTGTCTATCTTCAGGACCTCTGGCTGGGGCAGGGCTGCATGTCCCTGGATTCGGCGCGGGCCTATGCGGGGGTGCTGATCAGCATAGCCATCGTCATTCTCGGCGCCGTGCTGATGTTCCGCCGGCCCGCCGCGCTCGGCTAACCCT
>DATIDB010000171.1:0-7397 GCA_035456545.1 Alphaproteobacteria bacterium
CGAAGGTCGGGACAGGGGGATGAACGCTATGTCGTTCAGACTGGGACTATTCGCTGCCCTTACTTTGTCGCTTTCGCTGGCCCTTCCGGGGCTGGCCCATGCCGAGGCAAAGGATCGCGCTACGACCGCTGCGCCGGCCAAGCCGGCCCAGAAGGCTCCGGCGCCCGATCCCGCCAAGCTGTGCGCGAAGGGTAAGGCGCCCGGCGCCGACGCCGGCAGCTTGACCATGAGCGGGATCGTCACCAAGGGCGCCAAGCCCATCAAGGAGCCGATCTCCTGGAAGGTGACCCGCATCGGGGGCGAGTGCCGCGGCCAGGTCATGGCGACGAAGACCGCCCCACTTCTGGAGCTGCCGCTCGATCCCGGCACCTATCGGATCCAAGCGCAGTACGAGACGGCTGAGGCTTCCACGCAAGTCACCGTCGGCAAGAAGCAAAAGGTGAAGCAGAACGTCGATTTCCGGGCCGCAACCGTGACCTTCCGGCTGATCCCGCATTCGGGCGCCAAGCCGATCCAGGAGCCGGTGGACTGGACGGTCTACGAGTATGTCAAAGGCAACGGCGGCATCGGCAGGGAGATCGGCTCCGGCGGGGCCGCTCACCAGCGCTTCCTCTTGCGCGAAGGCGCCTATGTGGTGCGCGCCACCTATGAGGATACGGTCACCGATCTGGTCGTGCCGCTGAAATCGGGCGACGCCTTCAACTACACCGTCAATCTTTATTCGGGACAGGTGAAGCTGGCGGCGGTCGACAAGAAGAAGAAGAGCCTCTCGGGCAACGTTGTCTATGAGATTGCCCGCGCCAAGCCCGGGCCGGACGGCAAGCACCAGGTACTGGCCAAGCGGACCTCGCCGAAGGAGCCCTTGATGCTGCGCGAGGGCACCTACATCGTCACCGCCCGCGCCGGCGAGAAGGTCGGCAAGACCGAGGTCAAGGTCACCGCGGGCAAGACCAAGAACGTGGTGGTGACGATCCCGTAATCCAGAAATCAGAAGACAGAAGTCAGAAGAGGCCGGGGCGATGTCCCGGCCTCTTTCCGTTCTATCGAAGCATGGGAAGGTTCAAGCCCTGCTCCCTCGCGCAGTCGATGGCGATCTCGTAGCCGGCATCGGCGTGGCGCATGACGCCGGTGGCGGGATCGTTGGTGAGCACCCGCTCCAGACGCCGCGCCGCCTCCTTGGTGCCGTCGGCGACGATCACCATGCCCGCGTGCTGCGAGAATCCCATGCCGACCCCGCCGCCGTGATGGAGCGAGACCCAGGTCGCGCCGCTCGCGCAATTGAGCAAGGCGTTCAGAAGCGGCCAATCGGAGACCGCGTCCGAGCCGTCCTTCATGCCTTCGGTCTCGCGGTTGGGGCTGGCGACCGACCCTGAATCCAAGTGGTCGCGCCCGATCACCACGGGCGCCTTCAGCTCGCCCTTGGCCACCATCTCGTTGAAGGCGAGCCCGAGCCGCGCGCGGTCGCCGAGCCCAACCCAACAAATGCGCGCGGGAAGGCCCTGGAACTGGATGCGCGTCCTGGCCATGTCGAGCCAGGTGTGCAGATGCGGATTGTCGGGGATCAGCTCCTTCACCTTCGCATCGGTGCGGAAGATGTCCTCGGCCTCGCCTGACAGGGCGGCCCAGCGGAAAGGCCCGATGCCGCGGCAGAAGAGCGGGCGGATATAGGCGGGGACGAAGCCGGGAAAATCGAAGGCATGCTCGACGCCTTCCTCAAGCGCCATCTGACGGATGTTGTTGCCGTAGTCCAGCACCGGCACGCCCATGCGGTGGAAGTCGAGCATGGCGCGGACCTGCTGCGCCATGGACTGCTTGGCCGCCTTGACCACCGAGTCCGGATCGCTGACCCGCATCTTCTCCGCCTCGTCCAGCGTCCAGCCGGCGGGCAGATAGCCGTTCAAGGGATCGTGCGCGCTGGTCTGGTCTGTGACGACGTCCGGCCGGACGCCGCGCCGGACCAGCTCGGGGAAGATCTCGGCGGCGTTGCCGAGCAGCCCGACGGACACGGCCTCGCCCTTGCGCGTGGCCTCGCGGATGATCGCCAGCGCCTCGTCGAGCGTGTCGGCGCGACGGTCGAGGTAGCGGGTCTCCAGGCGGCGGTCGATGCGGCTGGGCGCGCACTCCACGGCCAGCATGGAAGCGCCCGCCATGGTCGCGGCGAGCGGCTGCGCGCCGCCCATGCCGCCAAGGCCGCCGGTCAGGATCCACTTGCCCTTGAGATTGCCGCCATAGTGGCGCCGGCCCACCTCGACGAAGGTCTCATAGGTGCCCTGCACGATGCCCTGGCTGCCGATATAGATCCAGGAGCCCGCGGTCATCTGCCCGTACATCATCAGGCCCGCCTGGTCGAGCTTGCGGAAATGCTCCCAGGTCGCCCAGCGCGGCACCAGGTTGGAATTGGCGATGAGCACGCGCGGCGCGTCGGGGTGGGTCTTGAAGACGCCGACCGGCTTGCCGGATTGCACCAGCAGCGTCTCGTCCCCCTCCAGTTCCTTGAGGCTCTTGACGATGCGGTCGAAGGAGGCCCAGTCGCGCGCCGCCCGGCCGATCCCGCCATAGACCACCAGCTCCTGCGGCTTCTCGGCGACCTCCTCGTCGAGATTGTTCATCAGCATCCGCAAGGCCGCCTCGGTGAGCCAGCTCTTCGCGCTGATCTTGGGGCCGCGCGGCGCGCGGATCTTGCGGCTGTTGTCGAGGCGCGGGTCGGGCATGAGCTTGACTCCGTCAAGGCGTTCGGAAGCGGAGTTTATAGCCCGGAGCGGCCGGCTTGACACTCCGGTACTCCCGGCTATGAATGCCGGCGGGTCGCTAGGGAGTGGGTCGCAAGGCATGACGCGCGCATTCGTCTTCCCAGGTCAGGGCTCGCAGGCCGTGGGCATGGGCGTGAGCCTGGCCGAAGCCTTCCCGGCCGCGCGAGAAGTGTTCCAAGAGGTCGATGAGGCCTTGAAGCAGCGCCTCTTCAAGCTGATGCGCGAAGGCCCGGACTCGGAGCTGACCTTGACCGAGAATGCCCAGCCCGCGCTGATGGCCGTCAGCCTTGCCGCCCTCCGCGTGCTGGAGCGTGAGTTCGGCCGCCGCATCGCCGATGCGGCGTCCTTCGTCGCGGGGCACAGCCTTGGGGAGTATTCCGCGCTGGCCGCGGCCGGCGCCTTCCAGGTCGCCGACGCCGCGCGGCTCCTGAAGCGCCGCGGCCGCGCCATGCAGCGCGCCGTGCCGGTGGGCGAGGGGGCGATGGCCGCGCTGATCGGCGCCGAGTTCGAGCAGGCCGAAGCGATCGCCAAGGACGCCGCGCAAGGGGAGGTCTGCGCGCCCGCCAACGACAACGCCCCCGGCCAGGTGGTGGTGAGCGGGCACAAGAGCGCGGTCGAGCGCGCCGTCGCGCTGGCCGCCGAGCGCGGCATCAAGCGCTCGATCATGCTCCCGGTGAGCGCGCCCTTCCATTGCGCGCTGATGAAGCCCGCCGCGGACGAGATGGCCGAGGCGCTCGCCGAGGCGAAAATCCTGCCGCCTTCGGTGCCAGTCGTCGCCAACGTCACCGCCGCGCCGGTGAAGGACCCGGAGACGATCCGCCGCCTCCTGGTCGAGCAGGTGACCGGGCTCGTGCGCTGGCGCGAGAGCGTCTTGGCGATGAAGGCCGCGGGAGTGGACTCGATCGTCGAGCTGGGTGCGGGGAAGGTGCTGAGCGGGCTCGTCAAGCGGATCGACCGGGACATCGCCGCAAGCTCGGCCGGCGCGCCCGCGGAGCTGGAGGCGGTGGCGAAGGCCTTGTAGGCCAGAAGTCAGAGAACAGAAGTCAGAAGTCAGGGGCAATCGAGCCTTTCTGACTTCTGACTTCTGGCTTCTGTGTTCTGGAGTGAAGCGACATGTTCGACCTCACGGGCAAGACCGCGCTGGTGACCGGCGCCTCGGGCGGCATCGGCCGCGCGATCGCCCTCACGCTGCACCGTCAGGGAGCGGCTGTGGCGCTCTCCGGCACGCGCGTCGAGGCGCTGAACGGATTGGCGCAGGAGCTGGGCGGGCGCGCGCATGTCTTGCCCTGCGACCTCGGCGATGCCGAGGCGACGCAGCGCCTGGTCGGCGAGGCGGAAGGCGCGATGGGCTCGCTCGACATTCTCGTCAACAACGCCGGGCTGACGCGCGACACCCTCATTTTGCGCATGAAGGACGAGGACTGGCAGACGGTGCTCGACGTCAACCTCACCGCGGCGTTCCGCCTCTCACGGGCGGCGGTCCGCGGGATGATGAAGCGGCGCTGGGGGCGGATCGTCTCCATAACCTCGATCGTCGGCGTCACCGGCAATCCGGGCCAGGTCAACTACGCGGCCTCCAAGGCCGGCATGATCGGCTTCTCCAAGGCCCTGGCCCAAGAGGTCGCCTCGCGCGGGATCACCGTCAATACGGTCGCGCCGGGCTTCATCGAGACCGCCATGACCGGAGCCCTCAACGAGGAGCAGCGCACGAAGCTCCTGGAGCGGATTCCGGGCGGCCGTCTCGGCGCGCCCGAAGACGTGGCGGCCGCCGTCGCCTATCTGGCGAGCGAGGAGGCGGCCTATGTCACAGGGCAGACCTTGCACGTCAATGGCGGTATGGCCATGATCTGACGGATCGGCCGGTCCCGCGGCGGCTCAAGCCACGGCTTCTGGCCAAACCGCGCGGACTGTGTTAAGTCACCCCCCGCCTTCAAATTTCCCGGCCCGAACCCGGGTTTGAAGACCGGGATTCTGCAACAAAGGGAAAGCTTTAGAGGTTGGGGAGATGAGCGATATCGCCGAGCGCGTGAAGAAGATCGTCGTCGAGCATCTTGGCGTCGACGAATCCAAGGTGACCGAGAATGCCAGCTTCATCGACGATCTGGGCGCGGACAGCCTCGACACGGTCGAGCTGGTGATGGCTTTCGAGGAGGAGTTCGGCTGCGAAATCCCGGACGACGCGGCCGAGAAGATCCTCACGGTGAAGGACGCCATCAACTTCATCGAAGCGCGCAGCAAGTAACGTCGTTTGGGCGAATGGCGCACGCGATCGCCTTGCTGCGGGGAATGAGCTGAGGTGCGGCGGGTCGTCGTCACCGGAATGGGCCTGGTCACGCCGCTCGGCAGCGGCGTCAAGGTCAACTGGGACCGGCTGATCGCCGGCCAGTCCGGCGTGCGCGCCATCCAGAATTTCGACGTCTCCGACCTGCCGGCGCGGATCGCCGGGCAGGTGCCTCCGGGCGACACCGCCACCGGAGGCTTCAATGCCGACGATTACGTCCCGCCCAAGGACCAGCGCAAGATGGACCGCTTCATCGTCTATGCGATGGGCGCGGCCCATCAGGCGGTGGAGGATTCCGGCTGGAAGCCCGAAGACGAGGAGGGCCGCCGCCGCACCGGTGTGATGATCGGCTCGGGCATCGGCGGGCTCGAGACCATCTATGACGGCTCGATCACGCTGAAGGAGAAGGGCCCGCGGCGGATGAGCCCGTTCTTCATCCCGTCGGCGCTGATCAATCTCGCCTCCGGACATGTCTCGATCAAATACGGCTTCAAGGGTCCGAATCACGCGCCCGTCACCGCCTGCTCGACCGGCGCGCATGCTCTCGGCGACGCCGCGCGCATGATCGCGCTCGACGACGCCGACGTGATGGTCGCCGGCGGCGCGGAAGCGGCGGTCTGCCGCCTCGGCATCGCCGGCTTCGCGGCGGCGCGCGCGCTGTCCACCGGCTTCAACGACACCCCCGAGCGCGCCTCGCGCCCCTGGGACCGCGACCGCGACGGCTTCGTCATGGGCGAGGGCGCGGGCGTCGTCGTGCTGGAAGAGCTGGAGCATGCCAGGAAGCGCGGCGCGACCATCTATGCCGAGCTGGTCGGCTACGGCCTTTCGGGCGACGCCCATCACATCACCGCGCCAAGCGAAGATGGCGACGGCGCCTTCCGCGCCATGGCGGCGGCCCTGAAGCGGGCGAAGCTCGATCCCGGCGAGATCGACTACGTCAACGCCCACGGCACCTCGACGCCGCTCGGCGACGAGATCGAGCTGGGCGCGGTCAAGCGGCTCTTCGGCCCCGCGGCGCACAAGATCAGCATGTCCTCGACCAAATCGGCGGTCGGGCATCTTCTGGGCGCGGCGGGAAGCGTCGAGGCGATCTATTCGATCCTCTCGATCAAGGACCAGGTGGTCCCGCCGACCCTCAATCTCGACAATCCGTCCGAGGGCTGCGACATCGACCTGGTGCCCAAGCAGGCCAAGCGGCGCAAGGTGCGCGCCGCGCTCTCGAACTCCTTCGGCTTCGGCGGCACCAATGCCAGCCTGGTATTCACCGCCGCGCCTTAGCCCCTAGCCACGGAGCCTTGCCGGCCTCGCATGCTCCGGGTCCTCCTCCGCATCCTGCTGCTGGTCCTGGTGCTCGGCGTCGCCGGCGCGCTTGCCGCCGGATGGGGCTGGCAGCGCTTCACCGGTCCGGGTCCGCTGCCTGAGGAGCGCACGGTCGTCATCGAGCGCGGCGCCGGCGTGGCCGCCATCGCCCGCCAGCTTGCCGAGGCCGGAGTGCTGCCCGATCCCTGGACGTTCCGGATCGGACAGCGGCTACTCGGCGAAGGACAGCCCCTGAAGGCGGGGGAGTATCGCTTCGCCGCGCATATCCCGGCGCGCGACGTGCTCGGCAAGCTCATCGCCGGGGACGTCGTTCAGCGGCAGGTGACGGTGCCCGAAGGATTGACCTCAGCGCAGGTCGTCGAGCTCCTCGCCGGCGCGGAGGGCCTGGAGGGCGTTATGGACCAGCCGCCGCGGGAGGGCTCGCTCCTGCCCGAAACCTATTCCTTCATCCTGGGCGATTCCCGCGCGGCGCTGGTTCAGCGCATGCAGGCCGGGATGGGGGCGGTTCTGGCCGAGCTCTGGCCGAAGCGCGCGGCCGAGCTGCCGCTGAAATCGCCCGAGGAGGCGGTGACCCTCGCCTCGATCGTGGAGAAGGAGACGGGCGTCGCCGCGGAACGCCCGCGCGTTGCCGCCGTCTTCGTCAACCGGCTGAAGCTGGGGATGCCGCTGCAGTCCGATCCGACGGTCATCTACGCGCTGACCGGCGGCAAGGCGGCGTCGATCGCCAACGGCGAGGGCATTCTCGGACGCAAGCTGAGCCGCGCCGATCTCGATCTGGACAGCCCCTACAACACCTACCGCAATCCGGGCCTGCCCCCGGGACCGATCGCCAATCCCGGCCGCGCCGCTCTGGAGGCGGTCCTGAACCCGCCGGTCACCAAGGAGCTCTATTTCGTGGCGGACGGCACCGGCGGGCATGCCTTCGCGGCGACCCTGGAGGAGCACAACCGCAACGTCGCCAAGTGGCGGAAGCTCCAGAACGGGGCGCAGTAGCGCCCCTCAGGCCCCGATGGCGGCCGTGGCCGGCAGACGTCCCACCGCCCGGT
>DATIDB010000172.1:0-3821 GCA_035456545.1 Alphaproteobacteria bacterium
CGCAAGAGCGGGACCGCCACGCCGCCCGGCCGCTTCACAACGGCCTCGATCGGGTCGTATCCGCAAGCGCGGTAGGCTCGCCGACCATCCTCGCCATCAGCTCGGCGCGGCGGAACCCTTCGGCCCGCGCCGCCTCAAAGCGGGCTCCGTCATGCCGACGAGTCTTGACCGCAGGCCCCCCCCCGCGGGGACCCTCCACTCTTTGGGCTAGCGCCCGCCGGCGACGCGCAGCACCGCGCCGGTGATGTAGGAGGCGGCGGGCGAGAGCAGGAAAAGGATCGGCTCGGCGACCTCCTCCGGCGCACCGGGGCGGCCCATCGGGACCGTCGGCGCGATGCGCTCGGCCCGGCCGGGCTCTCCTCCGGCGGCGTGGATGTCGGTGAGGATCAGGCCGGGCGCCACCGCATTGACGCGAATGCCCTCGCGCGCGACCTCGCGGGCCAAGCCCAACGTGAAGGTGTCGATGGCGCCTTTGCTGGCCGCGTAATGCACGTATTCGCCGGAGCTTCCCAGGCTCGCCGCGCCCGAGGAGATGTTGACGATGGCGCCGCCCGCGCCTCCCCGCGCGGTCGACATCCACAAGACCGCCTCGCGCGCGGCGAGGATCGCGCCGGTGACATTGACCTCCACCACCTCGCGGATCGTCTCGGGCGCGGCTTCGGGCAGGGGGCCGATGCGGCCGGTGATGCCGGCATTGTTGACGAGGCCCGTCACGGGGCCAAAGGCGCGCTCGGCGTCGTCGAAGAGCGCGACGATCTCGGCTTCCCGCCGCATGTCGGCGCGCACGGCCAGCGCCTCTCCGCCCGCCCCGGTGATCGCTCGAACGACCTCTTTGGCCGCCGAATCGTCCCGCACATAGGAGAGGCAGACTCGCCAGCCCCGGCTCGCCGCAAGCTTCGCCGTCGCCGCGCCGATGCCGCGGCTTCCGCCGGTGATGAGGAGGACGCCGCCGCCCGCGCGGCTCACCGCCGCGCCACCATCATCTTCTTGATCTCGGCGATGGATTTGGCCGGGTTGAGCCCCTTGGGGCAGGTGCGGGTGCAGTTCATGATGGTGTGGCAGCGATAGAGGCGGTACGGGTCCTCGAGCTGGTCGAGCCGCTCGCCCTTCGCCTCATCGCGGCTGTCCTCGAGCCAGCGATGGGCCTGCAACAGCACCGCGGGCCCGAGATAACGCTCGCCGTTCCACCAATAGCTGGGACAGCTCGTCGTGCAGCAGAAGCAGAGGATGCACTCCCAGAGCCCATCGAGGCGCGCGCGCTCCTCGGGCGACTGCACGCGCTCGCGCTCGGGCGGCGGTGTTTCCGACTTCAGCCAGGGCTCGATCGAGGCGTATTGCGCGAAGACCTGGGTCAGGTCCGGCACGAGGTCCTTCACCACCGGCAGATGCGGCAAGGGATAGATGCGCACATCGCCCTTCACCTCGTCGATGAATTTGGTGCAGGCCAGCGTGTTGACGCCGTCGATGTTCATCGAGCAGGAGCCGCAGATGCCCTCGCGGCAGGAGCGGCGGAAGGTCAGCGTCGAATCGATCTCGTTCTTGATCTTGATCAGCGCGTCGAGGACCATCGGCCCGCAATCCGCCAGGTCGATCTCGAAGGTGTCGAGGCTGGGATTGCCCTCCCCCTCCGGGTCCCAGCGATAGATCTTGAAGCGCCGCACGTCCTTCGCGCCCGCGGGCGCGGGGACGGTCTTGCCCTCGGTGAGGCGGGAGTTTTCAGGCAGGCGGAGTTCGGCCATTCACAATCCAGAAGTCAGAAGACAGAGGTCAGAATGTCCGAAGGCGAATCAATGGCGCCCTGCGGACTTCTGACCTCTGACTTCTGACTTCTGCCCATCAGTAGACTCGCTTCTTCGGCGGGAAGGATTGCACGTCGTTGGAAAGCGGCTGCAAGTGTACCGGCCGGTACTCGAAGCGCACGCGCCCCTCCTCCCCCATCCAGGCGGCGGTATGCTTCAGCCAGTTCCTGTCGTCGCGCTCGGGATGGTCCTCGCGGGCATGCGCGCCGCGGCTTTCGGTTCGGTTCGCGGCCGAGGCCATCGAGACCACCGCCTGCATCAGCAGGTTGTCCAGCTCCAAGGTCTCGACCAGGTCGGAGTTCCAGATCAGCGACCGGTCCGTCACACGAATATCCGCGCGCTTGGCCCAGCTCTCGTCGAGCAGGTCGAGCCCCTGCTTCAGGCTGTCGCCGGTGCGGAACACCGCGCAGTGGCTCTGCATGATCTTCTGCATTTCGCCCCGCAGGCGCGCCGTTGGCGTGCCGCCGCCGGCATGGCGGAAGCGGTCGAGCCGCGCGAGGGCGAATTCCCCCGCGTCCTTCGGCAGCGGGCGCTGGCTTTCGCCCGGGCGGATCAGCTCGGCCGCGCGGAACGCCGAGGCGCGGCCGAAGACGATGAGATCGAGCAGCGAATTGGAGCCGAGCCGATTGGCCCCATGGACCGAAACGCAGGCCGCCTCGCCCACCGCCATCAGGCCCGGGACCACCGCGTCGGGATCGCCGTTCCTCGGCGCGACCACCTCGGTGCGGTAGTTGGTCGGCACCCCGCCCATGTTGTAGTGGCAGGTCGGCAGCACCGGCACCGGCTCGCGCGTCATGTCGACGCCCGCGAAGATGCGCGCGGTCTCGACGATCCCCGGCAGCCGGTGCTCGAGCAGCGCGTCGCCGAGATGCTCGAGATGCAGGAGGATGTGGTCCTTGTTCGGGCCCGCGCCGCGCCCCTCGCGGATCTCGATGGTCATCGCGCGGCTGACGACGTCGCGGCCCGCCAAATCCTTGGCCGAGGGCGCATAGCGCTCCATGAAGCGCTCGCCCTCGCCGTTGGTGAGATAGCCGCCTTCCCCGCGCGCGCCCTCGGTGATGAGGCAGCCCGCGCCATAGACGCCGGTCGGGTGGAACTGGATGAACTCCATGTCCTGCAGCGGCAACCCGGCCCTGAGCGCCATAGCGTTGCCGTCGCCGGTGCAGGTATGCGCCGCGGTCGCCGAGAAGAAGACGCGCCCGTAGCCGCCCGTCGCCAGCACGGTCATCGCGGCGCGGAAGCGGTGGATGGTGCCGTCCTCCAGGCACCAGGTCATGACGCCGCGGCAGGCGCCCTCCTCCATGATGAGGTCGAGCGCGAAATGCTCGACGAAGAACTCCGCGCGCCGCTTCAGGGACTGCTGGTAGAGCGTGTGCAGGATGGCGTGGCCGGTGCGGTCGGCGGCCGCGCAGGTGCGGTGCGCGATGCCCTCGCCGAAGCGCGTGGTCATGCCGCCGAAGGGGCGCTGATAGATCCGCCCCTCGGGCGTGCGCGAGAAGGGGACGCCGTAATGCTCCAGCTCGAGCACCGCCGGGATCGCCTCGCGCACCATGTATTCGATGGCGTCCTGGTCGCCCAGCCAATCCGACCCCTTGACGGTGTCGTACATGTGCCAGCGCCAGTCGTCCTCGCCCATATTGCCGAGCGCGGCGCTCATCCCGCCTTGCGCGGCGACGGTGTGGCTGCGCGTCGGGTAGATCTTGGAGATGCAGGCGGTGCGCAGGCCCTTGTCGGCGAGCCCGAACACGGCGCGCAGGCCCGCCCCGCCGCCGCCCACCACCACGACGTCGTAGGTATGGTCGACGATCTTGTAGGCAAAGCCATTGAGGGCGGGCGCGGGGGCGTTCATGCCGCCGCTCCGAAGGTCAGGCGCAAGACCGCAATGACGCCGCCGAGCGCGATCGCCAAGGCCAGGAGCTTCACGGCGATCAGAAGCGCGAGCTTCGGCCCCTCGGAATGGATGTAATCCTCGATCACCACCTGGAGGCCAAGCTGGCCATGATGGAAGCCCAGCGCGAGCAG
>DATIDB010000173.1:0-5668 GCA_035456545.1 Alphaproteobacteria bacterium
GCGGCCAGCAGGAGCAACGCCATGATAGCAGCGCCGAGGCGCATCTTCTCACCTTGCGTTCACCCAAGCCGATCAAGGCTGGCATGTCGATGACCAGTCTATCCTACGACCATTGGCGGGAGGGTCGCTACTCGCACGCGCCGTGAGTTCGGCGGGCGTCGTCCATGCGCAATGGCATTGGCGGCGGCCGCATTGCTACCTCGCAAGAAAAAGTTGGTGCGCTCCTCGCGTTTCGTAGTATCGGCTGACCGCCGTCGAAGCTGCCGCGTCTTTCGAACGCGGCATCGCGGGTGCGGGATGGGAATGCCGAGGCGGGCCGCAACCGAGGTTCAAGCGCTGATCGCCGACGTTCTGGCGTCATGCCGGCGCGCCTGGACCGTCGCCGCGGCATTCAGCTTGGCGATCAATCTTCTGCTGCTGAGCGTGCCGCTCTACATGCTCCAGCTCTTCGACCGTGTGCTGATGAGCCGGAGCATCGATACCCTGCTCCTGTTGTCGGCGATCGCGGGGCTTGCGGTGCTGAGCCTCGCGCTTCTCGACGTCATACGCGGCCTGATCTTCGCCCGGCTCGGCGCATGGGTTGAGCGGAAGCTCGGAGGCTACGTGCTCGCCGGACATGTCGCAGCCGCCGTGGAGCACGGGCGGATCGGCGTCCAGGGCCTCAGGGACTTGGCGGCTATCCGGAGCTTCCTCTCCGGGGCCGGAATCGTTCCGCTCCTCGACGCGCCGTGGACTCCCATTTTCCTCGTGGCGATCTACCTGCTGCATCCACTGCTCGGGCTGGCGGCGGCCGGCGGTGCGGTCTTGCTTCTGGTCCTGATGCTGTGCGCCGAGCTTGCCAATCGGCGTCCGCTGCTGCGGGCGACGGAGCGCGCCATCGCGATCACCGATACCGCCGAAGGCTCCGTGCGCAACGCCGAATCGATCGAGGCGATGGGCATGATGCCGGCGCTGATCCGGCGCTGGCAACGGCGCCAGCGGGACTCCCTGCAGGTGCAAGAGCGGGTCGGCCGGCGCATGGTGGTGGTCTCGGGCGTCTCGAAGTTCCTCAGGCTGGCGCTCCAGATCGGCATCTACGGAATGGGGGCTTGGCTCGTCATCGCAAACGAACTCAGCGCCGGCGCGATGATCGCCGCGGCGATCCTGATGGGCCGCGCGCTCGCTCCGCTGGAGATGGCGATCGGCGGCTGGCGTAGCGCGGTCGGCGCACACGGCGCGTATCGACGGGTGCGCGCTCAGCTCGAGGCCGCGCCGATCGCGCGCCCCACGATGTCGCTGCCTTTGCCCTCCGGGCGGCTTTCGGTGGAGGGGGTCGCCTTCGCCTTCCCCGGACAGCCGGCTCCGTTCCTCAAATCGATCAGCTTCACCGTCGAGCCGGGCGGCGCCCTCGGCGTCGTCGGGCCGGCCGCCGCGGGGAAGTCGACGCTGGCGCGGTTGCTGGTCGGGAACCTGAGGCCGCAGGTCGGGCATATCCGGCTGGACGGCGCGGAGATCACGAGCCTCACTCAACAGGACCGCGCCGCCGCGATCGGCTACCTGCCGCAGACTGTCGAGCTGTTCGCCGGAAGCGTGCGCGAGAACATTGCCCGGTTCTCCGAAGCGGCGGACGAGAGCGTCGTCGAGGCGGCGCAGCTCGTCGGGGCCCATGAGATGATCTTGCGGCTGCCGCGGGGCTACGACACCGAGGTTGGCGAGGGCCAGGTCGCCCTTTCCGGCGCGCAGCGGCAGTGGATCGCGCTGGCCCGCGCCGCCTTCAACCGCCCGAAGCTCTTGGTCCTCGACGAGCCCAATACCGCGCTCGATGCCGAAGGGGAGGCCGCGTTCGTCAAGGCTCTCGCCCGCCTGAAGGCCCAGGGCACGACCGTCGTTCTCATAGCCCATCGCGGGCCGGCGCTGCAGCAGGTGGACAATCTCCTGGTGCTGCGGAACGGGCAGACGATGGCCTTCGGAAGCCGGCGGCAGGTGGTTCCGACTCTGGTCACGCCCGTCGGCGAGTCTCCGGCGCCCGGCATCGCGCAGGCGGGCCGCGATGGCTGAACCGGTTCCCGGTCCGCTCTCCTACATTCCCGAACCCGCCGAGGCGCGCAGGGTCGGCATCGCGCCCCTGGTGGTGGCCGGCTGCGCGGTCGTCGTTCTCTTCTTCGCCGGGTTCGGGGGCTGGTCGGCCGTCGCGGTGCTCAAGAGCGCCGCGCTCGCCCCCGGCGTCGTGGTGGTCGAATCCAGCCGCAAGACCGTCAAGCATCTGGAGGGGGGCATCGTCGCGGAAATCCTCGTTTCGGAGGGCCAACGGGTCGCCGCCGGCGATCTGCTGATCCGCTTGGACGCCACCCAGGCCCGGGCGAAGCTCGAGCAGCTCGGAGCGGCCCTGCTCGCCGACGAGGCGGCGGCCGCGCGGCTGCGGGCCGAGCGCGACGGCCTGGCGGAGATTTCCTGGCCGTCCCTGATGGCGGAGGAAGGCGGCGAACTGGCTCGCATCGGCGCGCTGAAGGCCAGCCAGGAAAAGCTGTTCCATGCCCGCCGGGCCGCGCGCGAGGGTCAGGCCGCGATCCTCAGGCAGAAGATCGCCCAGTCGCGCGAGGAGATCGCAGGTTTGCGCGGCGCGATCGGGAGCCAGGAGCGGGAGCTGTCGCTTCTGGACGAACAGATCGCCGACTACACCAAGCTTTTGCAGAAGGGGCTCGTCGACAAGCCTCGCGTGCTCGAGGTGAAACGCCGGCAGGCGGAGATCGCCGGCGACCGCTTGAAGAACGAGGCGGCGATCGCGCGCGCCGAGCAGGTGATCGCGGAAGCGCTAATCCGCATCGCAGAGCTGGAGACCGAGCGCGTCAACGCCGCCGCCGAGGAGCTGCAGCAACTCGAGCGCGACATGCCGCAGGTGCGCGAACAGATCTTGGCCGCCAGGGATGTCGTCCGCCGGACCGAGATCAGAGCGCCCCTCGGCGGGCGCGTCGTCGATCTCAAGGTCCATACCCTGGCCGGCATCATCGGGGAAGGGGAGCCGCTCCTGGACATCGTTCCCGATTACGAGCGGCTTCTGGTCGATGCCGAAATCGATCCGGGCGACATCGACGTCGTGCGGGCGGGGCAGACGGCCGAGGTGCGTTTCACCGCTTTTCATCAGCGCGAGCTCCGCCCGCTGAAAGGGCGACTGATGTCCGTGTCCGCCGACCGGTTGGTGGACGAGCGAAGCGGGCGCGCCTATTACCTCGGCCGCATCGAGCTTCTGGAGGACCCATCGGCTGTCCTCCATGAGGCGGAGATGCTGCCAGGAATGCAGGCCGAAGCGATCATTCTCACCGGCGAGAGCACGGTACTGGGTTATCTGACGCGGCCGATCGGGCGCACCTTCGAGCGCGCCCTGCGCGAGGACTGATCCCCGCGATTGAAGATTGGCGGGAGGATCTTGAATTAGAATCTCTTCATGTATGACGGCCCGCGCGGACCAGAGCGCCATAAAGATGCTGAAATAGCGGTCATCAAGCCATTTTTGGAAAGTCGGATTAACGATCTAGAAATTTCCGAATGGCATTGAGGTTCTTCCAAAACTGATTGCCGATGCGGGTGCATGCATGAAACGGATTGCTTTTGTCCTGACGATGGTGGTTCTGGCCGGAGCGGCATCGGCCCGTGATTCGGACAAGACCATTCTCGATTTCTATTCGGTCCCCCAGGGCACGCCGACGCCGACCCGCGCGCCGACCCCCACGCCGACGCCCAGTCCCACGCCGACCCCGAGCGCCCTCCCGGCGCCGAGTCCCTTGACGGCGACCACGAGCTCCAGTCGGGTCCAGTTGCAATGGACGAACATCTCCAGCGAGACGGGTTTTCTGGTCGAGCGACGGACCTCCGGCTCCGGCTCATTCGCGGAGATCGCGAAGACCACCGAGAACACGACCTCCTACACCGATGTCCTGACCACGGCGGACGTGAACTTCGAGTATCGGGTGAGGGCCTATGACGCGGAGGGCGGCATGACCTATTCGCCCTACACGAACACGGCCGTTTCCACCGTGGACTGCGAGTGAGCGAAAAGGCGGCTCAGGACGTCCCGGCGTATTCGTAGCGCTGGTCGGCCGCGTCCCAGATGAAATGCTGGTACTGGCTCCCGGGCGCGCCCGTGGTGTCGAAGAGCACCACCTCGCCGATATAGGCGCCGACGCGCATGTTGGCGGCGCCCAACCCGATGGTCAGGGCGCTCCCTGAGCCGGCGACGGTGACCGAGGAACCCACGCCGCCCAATGCTTCGCCGAGCGCGAGATCCTGTCCGTCGTTCACGCCCGCGCCCACGACCATCAGGATGTCGTCTCGCAACGTGTCGTCAAAGATGACGTTGCCCGCGCCCTCGTCCGCGTCCAACACATAGATGTCCACGCCCGCGCCGCCATAGAGCAGGTCGGCGCCGGCGCCGCCCTGCAGGCGGTCGGCGTCGGCATCTCCGTAAAGCCGGTCGTCGCCGGCTCCGCCCGAGAGCGAATCCGATCCGGTCCCGCCATAGAGGTAATCGGTCGTCGAGCCGCCGGCGAGCGCGTCGCGCCCGTCGCCGCCATAGAGATAGCCGACGCCCTCTCCGCCGATGAGCGCGTCGTCGCCCCCGCCGCCATAGAGATAGTCGGTTCCCAGCCCGCCCTCGAGCTGGTCAGACTCCAGCCCGCCGTCGAGGATGTCGTTGCCGCCGCCTCCGCTCAGCCGGTCCGATCCGCCGCCGCCATAGAGGCGGTTCGCGGCCTCGTTGCCGATCATCAGGTTGCCGGCGGCGTTGCCGGCGCCGTTGATCGCGGCCGTACCGGTCAGGACCAGCGCTTCGATGTCGGCGCCAAGCGTATAGCTCACGCTTGCCCGCACGGTGTCGTAGCCCGCGAAATCGAGGACCCGGTCGTAAGCCGAATCGACGATGAAGACATCGTCTCCCTCGCAGCCGGACATGGTGTCGGCGCCGATGCCGCCATCGAGCGTGTCGTTGCCCGTTCCGCCGTAGAGCGTGTCGTTCCCGGCGAGGCCCCGCAGCAGATCGTCCCCGCCCGAGCCGAGCAGGGCGTTGTTGAGCCCGTTGCCGGTCAGCGAGGAGGCTCCGCTTTCCATGAGCAGCACGCCGTGCTCGATATTCGCGCCGAGGGTGAATGAGGAAATCTCATCCGCCGTGTCGAAATAGACCGTGTCGACGCCCTCGTTGAGCCCTTCGAAGATCGCGACATCGCCGGCGGTGTAGTAGAGGTCGTTGCCGGCGCCCCCGAAGGCCGTGCCGCCCGCTTGAACCGAAAGCTGGTCGTTGCCGGCCCCGCCATAGAGCGTGTCGTAGCCGAGGCCGCCATAGATCCGGTCGTCGCCCGCGCCGCCGAACAGGGTGTCGTTGCCGAGTTCGCCGAACACCCAGTCGTTGCCGCCCTCGCCGGAGAGGATGACATTGCCGCGATAGCCGAAGGTCACCGCGAGGAAGTTATCGAGCGCATTGCCGCGGAGCGTGACGGCGCCCCCGTCCGATGCGCCCTCGATCGAGCCGTGCTCGACATTGTCGGTCAGCGTGTAGCTGCGGTTGGCGGCCGTCGCCGTGAAGGCGACCCGGTCCAGGCCCGCGCCGGCCCCCTCCACCACGGTTCCGTATCCGAGGACCGTGTAGGAATCGTCTCCGGCGCCGCCGAGCATCGTGTCGCCGGTCTTTCCCCAGAGGCGG
>DATIDB010000174.1:0-7676 GCA_035456545.1 Alphaproteobacteria bacterium
CAAGCGGGCGCGGACCTGCTCTACGCGCCCACGGTCAGGGAGATGTACCCGCAAGGCTTCGCCACCGAGGTGACGGTGTCCGCACTGACCGAGCATTTGTGCGGGCCGCACCGTCCGGGACATTTCGAAGGCGTCGCCACGGTCGTGGCCAAGCTGCTCCTGCAATGCCTGCCCGATGCCGCGGTCTTCGGGGAGAAGGACTGGCAGCAGCTTCAGGTGATCCGGCGCCTTGCGCGCGACCTCGACATCCCCGTCGAAATCCTCGGCGCGCCCACGGTCCGCGAGCCCGATGGGCTGGCGATGTCCTCGCGCAACGCCTATCTTTCCGACGCCGAGCGCCGGATCGCCGCCGCGCTGCCGCGCGCCTTGCGCGACCTCGCTCGCGCCGTCGCCGCCGGCGAGCCCTGCCGAGCGGCGGAGGAGCATGCCATGCGCAGCCTTCTCGAAGCGGGTTTCTCGAGCGTCGACTACGTCACCGTCGCGGATGCCGAAATATTGGCCCCGGCCGAGCGTATTGGCGAGCGGCCGCTGCGCGCCTTCGCCGCCGCGCGGCTCGGCCGAACGCGGCTGATCGACAATTTGGCGATCCCCCTCCAATGAAAGGACCGGACATGGCCGACAAGCACACGGGGCGTTGCTTCTGCGGGGCGGTGGAGATCGAGGTCACCGGCGCGCCGGTGACCATGGGTTACTGCCACTGCAGCTCCTGCCGGTCCTATTCGGCAGCGCCGGTGAACGCCTTTACCATCTGGAAGCCCGAGGACGTCAAGGTGACCAAGGGCGCGCAGTCGCTCGGCCGGTTCAGCAAGACCTCGTTCAGCGACCGGCAATTCTGCACGCGCTGCGGCGGCCATGTCATGACGGGCCATCCGACGATCGGCCTGATCGACGTCTATGCCGCGACCATTCCCGGCGTGCCGTTCAAGCCGGAGGCGCATATCAACTATGCCGAGACCGTGCTGCCGATGAGGGACGGCCTGCCCAAGTTCAAGGATTTCCCGAAGGAGATCGGCGGCACCGGCGAGACGATGGCCGAGTGAGCCGGAGGGTTGGCCTCACCCTCCCTTGGTGTTCATCTTGACGATCGGCTGCACGAATTGCGGCTCGATGTCCCAGGGGAAGAGGATCCAGGTGTCCTGGCTGACCTCGGTGATGAAGGTGTCGACCAGGGGCCGTCCGGCGGGTTTGGCGTAGATCGTGGCGAAATGCGCCTTGGGCAGCATGTCGCGGACGGTCTTGGCCGTGCGGCCGGTGTCCACCAGGTCGTCGATGATCAGCCATCCCGCTCCATCGCCCTGGATGCGCTTGAGGACGTTCAGGCGCCCCTGCGCGCGGTCCTCGTAGGAGGCGATGCAGACCGTGTCGATGAGCCGTATATCGAGCTCGCGCGCAACGATCGCCGCCGGCACCAACCCGCCGCGGGTGACCGCGATGATTCCCTCCCAGGGCCCGCCCGAGATGAGCCGCCAGGCCAGCGCCTTGGCGTTGCGGTGCAGCTCGTCCCAGGTGACCGGAAAGGTCTTCTGCGCGCTGACGGTCATGGCCGAATGGTCCCCCCGAACTTCCCCGGCGCCCCTTCTCTAGCGCGGAGCCGGGTCCCTCGGCAATCGCGGGGTCCCGCGAGGCGGGGGATCAGGCCGTGCGCTCGGGAAGCGCGGTCATGACGACGCCGTTGATCCTCCAGCTTCCATCCGGCTGGCGCTCCATGAAATAGAGGGCGAGCACGCCCTCCCCGTCGAGGGTGTGAATCTCGACCGCCTGCACCGGAATCCCGTTCTCCACCGCGATCTCGCCGAAGGCGAGGTCCTCGGCCCGGTAGACGGGCGCATAGCCGCTGCGCACCATCTCCAGGAACCGCTCGGCGGTGCCGAACTTGGCCTGAATGGCGGGCGAGGCATAGGCGAAGGCGCGCGCGGCGTCATCCACGCGGAAGGCGGCGATCTGGTCGCTGATCACGCCCGCGATGGCGGCGCGGTCGGCGGGGGCAAGGTCCTCAGCGCGGGCGGCGGTCACACCCAGGAGCAGGCAGAGGGCGAGGATCAGGCGGGCCATGACGGAACCTCGGAAATCTTGCGTCCGACCCGGGATCAACGCCTGCGGCGCTCCTTGCGCTCCTTGGATCACCCGAGCACGCGCTTGAGGAACCGGCCGCCCTCGGCCAGTCCAAAGGGATCGATACCGTGGGCGAGCCCCGGCCGCAGCATCGCCTGAACCGGAACGCCGGCCCGCTTCAAGGCCGTCTCCGCCTCCGGCAGGGAGGCCGAGGGGACGACCGTGTCGGCATCCCCATGGACCAGGAGGACGGGCGGCGTCGATTTCAGGTGCTGGGGCAGAAGCTCCGGCGCCATGAGGAGGCCCGAATAACCCAGGATGCCGGCCAGCGGCGTCTTGCGCCGCAAGCCCACATGAAGCGCCATCATGGCTCCTTGCGAGAAACCGGCGAGCGCCAGCCTTCCCGGCGCGATCGACAGGTCCGCGAGCAGCCGATCGATGGTCCTGTCGATCACCTGCGCGGCGGTCGCGACCTCCATCGCGACCAGATGGCGCGGCTTGTCCTGGAAGCCGAACCACTGGCGTCCGAAGGACGAGGCCTCGCAAGGGAAAGGCGCATGCGGCGAGAAGAACAGCGTCTCCGGCAACGCCGGCGCCCACTCGGCGGCCAGGCCGATCAGGTCGTTGCCGTCGGCCCCGTATCCATGCAGCAGCAGCACCGCCGAGCGGGCGGAGCCGCCCTTCGCGGGATCGAGGCGAGGTCCGGAAAGCTCCATCAGGTCATCCTTGGATCGGGGCCGGGTCGTCGCGCCGGCCGGTCACGTGATAGTAGTGCCACAGGAAGCGCGCGGCCGCTCCGCGCCAAGGCCGCCAGGGCTCGGCGATCTCGATCAGCTCCGTCCGGCCGGGGCGGCGCTCCAGGCGCTTCAGCCGCTGGACGCCGACCTGCAAGCCGAGATCGTCGGCCGGCCAGATGTCCAGCCGCTGCAAGCCGAAAAGAAGATAGATCTCCGCCGTCCAGCGGCCGATGCCCTTGAGGCGCACCAGCTCCTCGATCGCCGCCTCGTCGGCCATTCGATGCAAGCGGCGGAAATTCAGCTCCCCCGTCCCGATCGCCTCGGCGATGCCGCGCGCATAGAGGATCTTCTGCCGGCTGAAGCCGATCGCGCGAAGCTCGCCATCGCCGAGCGCCAGGAACCGTTCGGCCGTCAGCGGACCGGCCGCTTGGAGCCGGCCCCAGATGGCCCGAGCGGAGGCCGCCGAGACCTGCTGCGCCACGATCGAGCCGATGAGCGCCGGAAACCCTTTGGGCCGGCGGCGGGGCGGGGGATCGCCGACCGCCGCCCAGGCGCGGGCGATGTCGCGGTCGCGCCGGGCGAGTTCGGCCAGTGCGTCGAGCCCCGGATCGGCGCCCCCGTTGCCCCGGGCGGCGGCTTGCCGTACACCCCGCGCAGCGCGATGGCCATCCTCACCACCCGCTTTGCGCCGAGCCCGACGGGCCGGCTTCATCTGGGTCATGCTCATTCGGCCCTCTTTGCCTGGAGCGAGGCGAAGAGGCAAGCCGGTCGCTTCCTCTTACGCATCGAGGACATCGACCGGGCGCGCTGCCGGGCCGAGTTCGAGGCCGGCATCCTGGAGGACCTCCGCTGGCTCGGGCTGAGCTGGGCGGAGCCGGTGCGCCGCCAGTCCGAGCACTTCGCCGATTACGCGGCGGCGCTGCGGCGCCTGGAGGAGATGGGGGTGCTCTATTCCTGCTTCTGCAGCCGCGCCGAGATCGCCGCCGCCGGGCAGGCGCCGCACGGCTTGGAGCATGGGGGCTACCCCGGAACCTGCCGGGGCCTCGATCCCGGGCTGCGCGCGGCGCGGATTGCCGCGGGGCGCCCCTATGCGCTGCGACTTGACGCGGCAGAGGCCGCGCTGAGGACCGGGCCGCTCGCCTTCACCGATGGGACGCATGGCACTGTCCCGGTGGATCCGGGCCTGCTCGGCGATGTGGTCCTCGCGCGCAAGGACACGCCCACGAGCTATCACCTCGCGGTGACGGTTGACGACGCGCTGCAGGAGGTGACGCTCGTCACGCGCGGGGAGGATCTCCTGCCCGCCACTCATGTGCACCGGCTCCTGCAGGCGCTGCTGGGCCTGCCGGAGCCCGCCTATCGCCATTATCCCCTGCTCGCGGATGAGAGCGGCAAGCGCCTCTCCAAGCGCCATGGCGCGCTGGCCTTGCGCGCGCTGCGGGAGGCGGGGCTGAACCCGGCGCAAGCGCGGGCCCGCGCCGGGTTCCCTGAGCTTCAGCCCTCGCCCCAGCCGCGGTAGCGGCCATGCACCAGCGCCTCGTAATCGGGCTCGTCCGGGCCGATATGGCCGTGCCGGATCAGGAAATCGACGATCACCAAGGCCACATTGAATTTGAAGTCGTCGGTCCGGGCGAGGGTCTCCATCACTCGTTCGACCGGCCACAGAAAGAATTCCTCGACCTCGCCGTCGGTGTTCTCAGGGATGAAGCCCTCCGGCACCTCGAGGTCGTAGACGAAGAGCACATCGTTGCGCAGCCCCTCCTGGTTGCGCAGGCGGTAGCTGACCGCGCCGACCGGAACGGCCCGGCGGGCGAGAGCCTCGGGGATGTTCGCCTCCTCCCGGGCCTCCTTGACCAGGTTGTCGGCAAGGCCGATGCCGTGCGGGTGGCCGCCGGCCACCAGGTGGTCGAGCTTGCCCGGCGCGGTCGCCTTGTCCATGCCGCGCCGGCCGACCCAGAGCTTGAGCCCGTCCTTGGCGCGCACGAAACCGTTGACGTGGACGCCGTAGGCCTCGATGCCGAAGAGCGGCACGACGGCGCGATCGACGGCGAGCAGCGGCTCGCTTCCCCAGCCTTCGCCGACGGAATAGAGCTCGCGACGGAGCTTTCGCAGATAGCCGGAGCGCACGAGCTTGCCCAGGACCCCCTGCACCGCATCGGTGCGCGCGCGGAAATCCGCATATCGGTCCCGAAGGCGCACGGAGGCTTCATCGACGAGGAACGCCTCCTCATGCCCGCGAAGGGCCTCGGCGAAAGCGGGCAGCACCCAGCCGACCTGCTTCCCCGCGACCAGAAACGGCAGAAACTCGTCGGGGCGGAAGCCGTGGCAGGCTTTGACGCGGTCGAGGAAGCTCATCGCCTTACTCCGAAAGATTTCCCGGACCGGTCCCGCGGCAGATTGCGCAAGCCGTCATTCTGCCTCCGTAATCCCAACATCCATCGAATGGAACGACCGGCGAAGCCGGGACTGCAGGGAGACCTTACCGCAATGCGCAAGAACTGGCTTGCCGTGACGGCCATTCTGATTGGCGCGGGAAGCGTTCCGGCGGCGGCCGAAACCTTCACCGTCGACCTCACCCATCCGATCCCGACCTTCAAACCGATGGCCGGCGATCCGATGAAGCCCGACCTCGCCCAGCCCTGGCTGGACAGCAAACCGATTCCCAGCTTCGGGCAGCAAACCGTTTTCGCCATCAGCGAGTTCCCGACGAGCGACGGGCATTTCGACCTCGGTCAGCTCATTCTCTCGGAGCATCACGGGACGCATCTGGACAGCCCCGGCCACTACGTCAACAGCGCCGAATCGCAGGAAGCCGCCGGCATGCCGATCGAGCAGCGCAAGCTCGCCCATATGCTCGGCTCGGACGACCTGATCGGCAAGGTGGTGGTCATCGACATCTCCAGCCGGGTCGAGGCGGAGCTTGCCAAGAACGGCGGCAAGCCGAGCCCGGACAAAGCGGTCACAGACTTCTCGAACGCCTCCAACAACGTCGTCACCGCCGACGACGTCGCCGGCATCGCCGACCAGCTCGAGAACGGCGTGTGGATCGCGCTCAATCTCGGTTGGTCGAAATTCTTCTTCCAGGGGCCGGATTTCGCCAAGGACCCCTACATCAACGGCTGGAACCACCCCGGCATGAACAAGGAGGCGGTGGACAAGCTGATCGAGGTGATGGAGCAGAAGAAGATCCTGATCGGCGGCATCATGGCCGACAATATCGGCATCGATTCGGGCCAGAGCGCGATCGGCGATGACGACAAATGGACGAATTCCTGGCACGCGCATGTGCGGCTTCTGCAGCGCGGCGTGAAATTCGTCGAGAACGCCACCAATCTCGATCAGCTCGCCATGGCGCGGCCCGGAAGCTGCACGGCCGTGGTCGGCGCGCCCAAGCATGTCCGCGGCACCGGCGGGCCGTCGCGCGTGCTGGCGCTGTGCGAACGCTGAGGAGAACCGAGAGCGCGAGCGCATGGTGAAGGGAGGCGCGGGGTTCCCCGCCCTCGCCTTCCTTTTCTTCCTCGTGCTTTCCGCGCCGCCGGCTTGGGCGCACAAGACCAGCCTTGCCCATCTCGCCGTCGAGGGACGAGAACGCGCCGCGGTCTCCCTCTCGCTCTCCGCGCACGATCTCGCCGCCGCGCTCGGCCTCGCCGTCGATCCGGCCGCCCCGGTCCCGTTCGCCGAGATCGAGGGCAGCCGCCAACGCATCGAAGAATATCTCGACGCGCGGCTGGCGCTCAGGCTTGGCGAGCGGCCCTGCCTCCCCGGCGACATGCGGATCGAGGAGCTGCGGAAGGGGGAGGAGCTGCGAATCCACCGGCTTTTCGCCTGTCCGCCCGGAGCGGGCTCCCTCGCCATCTCCTACCGTTTGTTCTTCGACATCGACGCCGGCCACCGGGCGATCGTCGAGGCGGGCGGGCGGCAGACGGTGCTCGACCGCGACTTCACGACCGCCCGGCTGACCGCCGAAGCGCCGACGCCCGGCCTCGCGCGGCTGGTCCTGCTCGGGGTCGAGCACATCCTCTTCGGGATCGACCACGTATTATTCCTGATCGCGCTGATGCTCGGCCTGCCGAGGGCGGGCCCCGCCGTGGCCATGGTCAGCGCCTTCACGGTCGCGCATTCGGCGACGCTGGCGCTGGCCTGGTACGGGTTGCTCGCGCTGCCCTCCCGGCTGGTCGAGACGGCGATCGCCCTCTCCATCGCCTATGTGGCCGCCGAGAACCTCATGGGCCGCGGCATCGAACGGCGCTGGTTGATCGCCGGTCTGTTCGGATTGGTGCACGGGCTCGGCTTCTATGGCGCCTTGGCCGGGCTCGGCCTGGCCGGCGCGGATGCGGCGACGGTGCTGCTCGGGTTCAATCTTGGGGTCGAGCTGGGCCAGCTCATCGTTCTCGGGGCGGCGGCTCCGCTGCTGTGGTGGGCGGCGCGTCGAAGCTGGCGGCAGGCGGGGGTGCGGCTCGCCTCGGCGGCATGCCTAAGCGTGGCGCTCTGGTGGGCGGCCGAACGCGCCTTCGCCTAAGAGCGGTATTCCGTAAGATTGAACCATCTGCGCCGGAGGGATTTTGCGCCGCGGGCAGGAGCGGGGCGCAGCCTTGTAGCCGGGCGCTACAGGCAAGCCCCGCGACGAACGCGCAGCGCAAAAGGCCCCGGCCGCTTCGGGGTTATCCAATCTTTCGGAACACCGCTTTAACCGCCCGACAGCATCCGCAAGGCCGCTGTCGCTTCCGCGCGGACGGCCGCGCGCGGATCGTCCCCGGCCAGCTCTTCGAGCGCGGGCCTGGCTTTCGTCGCGCCGAGATAACCGAGGCTGGCGGCCGCCTGCCGCCGCACCTCGCCATGCGGGTCGCCGAGCGCGGCGATCAGGGCGTCCTGCGCGCGCGACTCGCC
>DATIDB010000175.1:0-10363 GCA_035456545.1 Alphaproteobacteria bacterium
CATAGACCAGCCTGCCGCAGGGCTTCACCAGCTTCGAGGCGGCGTTCAGGATGCGCAGCTGCTTGGCGGCGAGTTCGGCGACGGCCCCGGGGCCGTGGCGCCACTTCAGGTCCGGGTTGCGCCGCAGCGTGCCGAAACCGCTGCAGGGCGCGTCGACCAGAACGCGGTCGAAGCGGGCCTTGTGCTTCTTCACCCAGGGATCGCGGTCATGCTCCAAGGCCACGCGCTCGACGGTGTGCACGCCCGCTCGGCGCAGCCGCACGGCCGAGCGATCGAGCCGGCCGGGGAGCACGTCGCAGGCGGCGATCTGGCCCTTGTTGCGCATCGTCGCGGCGAGCGCCAAGGTCTTGCCGCCGGCTCCGGCGCAGAAGTCGCAGACCCGCATGCCCGGCTTGGCGTCGGTCAGCAGCGCGACGAGCTGCGAGCCCTCGTCCTGCACCTCGACCAGCCCCGCCTGGAACGCGGGGAGACTTCCGAGCGCGACGCGACCCGGAAGGCGCAGGCCCCAGGGCGAGAGCGGCGTCTCCTCCGCCTCGAGGGCGGATTGAGCCAGCGCCGCGCGGGCCTGGCTGCGCGTGGCCTTGATCAGATTGGCGCGGAGGTCGAGCGGCGCCTCGACCATCAGCGCCGCCATCTCCGGCTCGAGGCGCGCGCCAAACGCCTCGAGGAGCTTCGGCTCCAGCCAGTGGGGATATTCGAGGCGCACCCAGCGCGGCTGATCGGGATGCGCGATGCCATGGCCCTCCAGCCGGCGGGCGAGCGTGCGTTCGCCCTCGCTCAGCGGCGCGGGCCGGTAGCGGCCGCCGTCGAAAGAGCCGGCGATACGGTCGGCGGTCCAGCCGTCGAGCAGCGCCAGCGCGGCGATCATGAGCGTGCGACCCGTGGGCGCGAGACCCGCCCCGCCGCGCTCGACCCACCAGCCCAGCGCGGCACGGCGGCGCAGCACGGCATAGACGCGCTCGACCACATCGCGCCGGTCGCCGGAGCCGATATAGCGCCGCTCGCGCAAGTAGGCCGCGACGATCGAATCGGCCGGGGCGTCGGCGCCGAGGATGAGGTCGATCAGCTCGATCGCGGCCTGGATGCGGGCGGAAGGAGTCAAGGGTCAGAAGTGATCGCGGCAACGTCGTCGATCCAGCGCATCACCCCCTCCCTGACCCTCCCCCGTCAAGGGGGCGGGAATTCTTCTGACTTCTGACTTCTGACTTCTGACTTCTGGTTTCTGACTTCTGACTTCTAGTTCCGGTAATTGGGCGCCTCGCGCGTGACGGTGATGTCGTGCACATGGCTTTCGCGCAGGCCCGCGGAGGTGATGCGCAGGAAGGTGCAGTTGCGCTGCATCTCAGGAATGGTGCGATTGCCGGTATAACCCATCGCCGCCTTCAATCCTCCGACGAGCTGGTGCAGCACATTGGCGACCGGGCCCTTGTAGGGCACCTGTCCCTCCACGCCCTCGGGCACCAGCTTCAGCGCGTTCGACACCTCCTGCTGGAAGTAGCGGTCGGCGGAGCCCCGCGCCATCGCGCCGAGCGAGCCCATGCCGCGATAGGCCTTGTAGGAGCGGCCCTGGTAGAGGAACACCTCGCCGGGGCTCTCGTCGGTGCCAGCCAAGAGCGAGCCAACCATCCCGCAGTCGGCGCCGGCCGCGATCGCCTTGGCGAGGTCGCCGGAATATTTGATGCCGCCGTCGGCGATCACCGGCACATCGGCCTTGCGGCACTCCTCGACCGCGTCGAGCACGGCGGTGAGCTGCGGAACGCCGACGCCCGCGACCACGCGCGTCGTGCAGATCGAGCCCGGACCGATGCCGACCTTGACCGCATCGGCGCCCGCGTCGATCAGCGCCTTCGCGCCCTCGGCGGTGGCGATGTTCCCGGCGATCACGGCGAGGGCGTTGGAGAGGCGCTTGACGCGCGCCACCGCCTCGAGCACGCCCTTGGAATGGCCATGGGCGGTGTCGACCACCACGATGTCGACCTCGGCGGCGATCAGCGCCTCGGCGCGGCGCAGCCCCGCTTCGCCGACGCCGGTCGCGGCGGCGACGCGCAGTCGCCCCTTCTCGTCCTTGGCGGCGTGCGGGAAGGCCTGCGCCTTCTCGATGTCCTTGACCGTGATGAGGCCGATGCAGCGATAGGCGTCGTCGACCACCAGAAGCTTCTCGATCCGGTGCTGGTGCAGGAGGCGCTTGGCCTCGTCCTTCTGGACGCCCTCCTTCACCGTGATCAGCCTCTCGCGCGTCATCAACTCGGCCACCGGCTGCGCCGCGTTGGTGGCGAAGCGCACGTCGCGGTTGGTGAGGATGCCGACGAGGCGGCCCGAGCCGCGCTCGACCACCGGGATGCCGGAGATCGAATGGTCGGCCATCAGGTTGAGGGCGTCGGCCAGGGGCTGATCGGGATGGATGGTGACGGGATTGATCACCATGCCGGATTCGAACTTCTTCACCCGGCGCACCTCGTCGGCCTGGCGCTCGGGGTCAAGATTCTTGTGGATGACGCCGATGCCCCCGGCCTGCGCCATGGCGATGGCGAGGCGGCTCTCGGTCACCGTGTCCATCGCCGCCGAGATGAGCGGGATGCCGAGCCGGATCTGGCGCGTCAGGCGCGTGGCCGTGTCGGCCTCGGCGGGCAAGACGGCCGACTCCGCCGGCCTCAACAGCACGTCGTCGAAAGTGAGTGCTTCGCGGATTACCATGGAGCAGCCAACCGCCCTTTGCGTATGCGAAAACCGCCGACGGCCTTAAGGCGGTCGGCGGTGCAAGTTGGCGACCCACCATACACGATTCTGAGAAGATGCCAAGAGGCGCGAAGGAGCCGCCCTCCTCACACCGCCCTCAGATACCAGTCCAGCTCGGTCGGAGTGACCACAGCCTCGAAGCGCCGGCGCTCGGCGTTGCGCACGGCGCTGTAGAGCCTCTGGAAGCGCTGCCCGAAATATTCCGCGATGAAGGGCGAAGCCTCGAAGAGCCTGAGCGCGTCGGCCCAGCTCCGCGGGAGCGGCTCGGCCTCGGCGGCGTAGCCGTTGCCTTCGACGGGCGCGCCCGGATCGAGCCTATGAGTCAGCCCGTGATGGATGCCGGCGAGAACCGCCGCCGTCGCGAGGTGCACATTCGCATCCGCTCCGGCGACCCGATGCTCGATCCGACGCGCTTTCCCCTCGCCCGCGGGGATGCGCACCGCCGTCGTGCGGTTGTTGTAGCCCCAGAGCGGTCGGGTCGGCGCGTAGCTGCCTTCCCGGAAGCGCCGATAGGAATTGGCGTTGGGCGCGAAGATGGCCTGCGCGTCCCGCATGGTTGCGAGAAGCCCCGCAACGGCATGTCGCAGCGCTGGGCTGCCGCGATCGCCGCCGTCGTCGAAGATGTTGCGCCCGTCGCGATCGAGCAGGCTGACATGGATATGCAGCCCGCAACCGGCGTGATCGGGATAGGGCTTGGCCATGAAGGTCGCGGCGAAGCCGTGGCGCTCGGCCACGCCCTTGACGAGGCGCTTGAGCATCAGCCCGTGATCGGCGCCGCGCAGCGCGTCCTCGCAATAGCGCAAGTTCACCTCGTATTGCGCGGGCGCGGCCTCCTTGATGGTGCCTTCGACGGGAAGGCCCTGGATCGCGGCTCCGTTGTCGATCGCGGCGAAGAGCGCCTCGTAGTCGCCGATGTCGGTGAGGGTGAGGACCTGCGTCTTGCGGTCGCGTTTGCCGGTGACGGGCGAGACCGGCGGCTGCGGCCTCCCCTCGCCGTCCGGCGCCCGGTCGATCAGGTAAAACTCCAGCTCGATGGCGATGCAGGGCGCGAGCCCGTCCGCGGCGAAGCAGTCCAGAACCCCTGCGAGGATCGCGCGCGAGTCTCCGTAGAAGGGCGCGCCATCATGATCGGTCATGGTGGCGATGACCTGGCCCAGGGGACGCTGCGACCAGGGCATCGGCACGAGAGTGCTCTGCACGGGGCGGCAGATGCGGTCTTGCTCCCCCTCGTCCCAGATGAGGCCGCTCTCGATGACGCTGTCGCCGGTCGCCTCCAGCGCGAAGACGCCGCCGGGCATGCGAATTCCCTCGGAGTAGAGCTTGGACAGGGAGTCGCGGGTCAGGCGCTTGCCTCTCAGAATTCCGCAGAGATCGGGAATGAGAAGATCGACGCCTTGGATGTCGGGATGCTTTGCGAGAAAGCGGACGGCTTCCGAAGCCTTGTAGTCGGCTGGCACGATGAACCTAACATTGTGGCGGTGGACGCTGATGCTGGGTCAGGTCGAGCGAGTTCGTCAAGATCGCAGCGCGAAAGCACTTGCATCGCGAGACAGATGTGGATTTACCATTTACGAGAGAATTAGCGATTGCTCATCAAGTGCCGCTGTCGTTCCATCCGAAGCCCGGTACTATCCTGGTCTGTGACTACGATACCGGATTCCGACCGCCGGAAATGGTCAAACGCCGGCCGGCGGTCGTGATTTCACCCCGCCTGCGCCGCCGAGACGGCCTGTGCACTGTGGTGCCGCTCAGTGGTACGGCGCCTATACCACCGGAAGCCTATCATTGGCCTTTGGAATTGAAGCGGGCATTACCGAAGCCCTGGAACTCCGACCGATTTTGGGTGAAGGCCGACATGCTCGCCACGGTCGCCTTTCACCGATTGGAACTCATCTCCCTCGGCCGGGATCAGGAGGGCAAGCGCAAGTACCTGAACTTCCAGGTGAAGGAAGAGGTGCTGGCGAGTATTCGGCAGTGCGTGCTGTACGCCTTGGGCATACATCGTTGACATCGGCGCGCTCATTGACCATCTTGAGGTTGTACCCGCTCTGCGAAAGCATCGGGCTTTGAGACTGCTCCGCATTTGTCGGGGCAGCAGGTCCTGGATGGCGATGCACAAGCCGCCAGGACCTTTGAACCGAAGGGCGTGGCCTCATTGGGTCGCGCCCTTCGTTTTTCAATCCTCCCACCGCCTCGGTTGCCAATATCAGCCGCCTCTGCTAGCCCTTAGGGCCGAAGCTGCCGGGCGCCCCTTTCCATTCTCTCGCGGGCGCCGATGGCCTTCTCCCCGCGTCTTGATCTTGCGCAAGTGCAGGCCTGCGCCGGGACGGTGGCCGGAAAAGCCCGGCCGGACGCCATCCTTCAGCGCCCGGGCGGCCGGCGGCAGTGGGTTGAACAAAGCGTGTCATGAAGCAGATCGAGGAGTGGCTGCGCAGCCGGTCCATCGATGAGGTGGAATGCCTCATCCCGGACATGGCCGGCATTCCGCGCGGCAAGATCCTGCCGGCCGAGAAATATGTGAAGAGCATCCGGGAGAACGGCCTCAGGCTGCCCGAGAGCATCTTCATCCAGACCGTGACCGGCCAATACGCCGACGAGGAGGACGAGGCGGTCACCGATCCGGCGAATGGCGACATCTATCTCCATCCCGATCCCGGGACCATCCGCCTCGTGCCCTGGTACGACGCGCCGACCGCGCAGATCATCCACGACTGCGTCTATGCCGACGACCGGCCCGTGGACATCGCGCCGCGCACGGTCCTGCGCCGGGTGCTCGACCTCTACGCCGAGCGCGGCTGGCGCCCGATCGTGGCGCCGGAGCTGGAGTTCTTCCTGGTCCAGGTGAACACCGACCCGGACTATCCGCTGTTGCCGCCGGTCGGGCGCTCCGGCCGCCCCGAGACGGGCCGGCAGGCCTATGGCATCGACGCGGTGAACGAGTTCGATCCGCTCTTCGAGGAGATCTACGACTTCTGCGAGGCGCAGGAGATCGACATCGACACGCTGGCGCACGAGGCGGGCGCGGCGCAGATGGAGATCAACTTCAACCACGGCGATGCCATGGACCTGGCCGACCAGGCCTTCCTCTTCAAGCGCACCGTCCGCCAGACCGCCCTGCGCCACAAGGTCTACGCGACCTTCATGGCCAAGCCCTTGGCCGACGAGCCAGGCAGCGCCATGCACCTCCATCAAAGCGTGGTCGACCGCCGCACCGCCCGAAACTTGTTCGCGCAGAAGAGCGGCGCCGATTCCGCCCTGTTCCGCTCCCACATCGCGGGGCTGCAGCGCTACCTGCCGGCGGCGATGCCTCTGCTGGCCCCCAACGTGAACTCCTATCGACGCCTGCTCCCCTGGTCGGACGCCCCCATCAACGTGCATTGGGGCCTGGACAACCGAACGGTCGGCTTGCGCGTGCCGGTCTCGCCGCCCTCCAGCCGGCGGATCGAGAACCGCCTCGCCGGGGCGGACGCGAACCCCTATCTCTGCATCGCCGCGAGCCTCGCCTGCGGCTATGTAGGAATGATGGAAAAAATGAAACCGTCCAAACCGATAGAAGGCGACGCTTATAAATTAGCTCATACCTTGCCGCGCACCCTCTACGATGCCTTGAGCCGGCTCAACGCGGCCAAGCCGCTGCGCACCGTGCTGGGCGAACGCTTCATCCGCGCCGTCAATGCCGTCAAGCAGTCCGAGCTGACCGCCTATCAGCGGGTGATCTCCTCATGGGAACGGGAACACCTTTTGCTAAACGTCTGAAACAGCTACAATGCCGGACATGATCAGACTATGCAGGCCGATCCTGGATCCTCGTCGTCGCCGGCCCGGCAACCGTCATGCCGAGCTGATGATCCTGTGCGCCCGCATCGGCTTCAATCCCTGACGCAAGGGGCCTGAAAGACGGCCAAGCCCGCCCGCGAAACTCCGCGGCCGAGCCCGCGCCCCGCCCGCCGGCCCGTCCGGCGCGTTGTCAGCCACTTGCGAACGGGAATTCACTCATGCTCGCGACACCGATCCGGAACAGCACCGCCGAATGGCAGGCGCTCGATCGCGCCCACCACCTCCACCCCTTCACCGACGGCGCGCTCCTCAATCGCGAGGGCGTGCGGGTCATCGCCCGGGCCGATGGCGTCCATCTTTGGGATTCCGAGGGCCGGCGCCTGATCGACGGCATGGCCGGGCTCTGGTGCGTGAATGTCGGCTATGGCCGCAAGGAGCTGGCCGAGGCCGCCTATCGGCAGATGCTGGAGCTGCCCTATTACAACACCTTCTTCAAGACGACCACGCCGCCCTCGGTCGAACTGTCGAAGCTCCTGGTCGAGCTGACGCCCGAAGGCCTCAACCACGTTTTCTATGCCTCCTCAGGATCGGAGGCGAACGACACGATCGTTCGCATGGTCCGGCATTTCTGGAACGTGGCCGGCCGGCCCTCCAAGAAGACCATCGTCAGCCGCGTGCACGGCTATCACGGCTCAACCATGGCCTCCGCGAGCCTCGGCGGCATGCCGGCGATGCACGCCCAGGCGGACCTGCCTCTCCCCGGCTTCGTTCATATCATGCCGCCCTACTGGTACGGCCTGGGGGGCGAGATGAGCCGGGAGGAGTTCGGCCGGTTCGCGGCGCGCAAGCTCGAGGAGAAGATCCTCGAGCTGGGACCCGAAACGGTCGCCGCCTTCATCGCCGAGCCGGTGATGGGAGCGGGGGGCGTGATCGTTCCTCCGCGGACGTACTTTCCGGAAATCCAGCGAATCTGCCGCCAGTACGACGTGCTGCTGATCGCCGACGAGGTCATCTGCGGCTTCGGGCGGACCGGGCGCTGGTTCGCGTCCGAGCATTTCGACATCCGGCCGGATTTCATGACCCTGGCCAAGGGCATCACCTCGGGATACCTGCCGCTTTCGGCCGTCATGGTGGGCGATCGCGTGGCCGATGTGCTGATGGGCGGCGGCGAATTCGCGCACGGCTTCACCTATTCCGGCCATCCGGTGGCCTGCGCGGTGGCGCTCGAGAACATCCGCATTCTCAAGGAGGAAAGGATCGTCGAGCGGGTCGCCGACGAAACCGGCCCTTACCTTCAGTCCCGCCTGAAGGAGCTGGAGGCCCATCCGCTGGTCGGCGAGGTCCGAGGCATCGGCTTCATCGCCGCCATCGAGCTGGTCAAGGACAAGAAACGCCGGCAATTCTTCGATCCGATCGGAGAGGTCGGCCTGATCTGCCGCGACCATTGCTTCGCCAACGGCGTTGTGATGCGGGCCACGCGGGATACAATGCTGGTCTCACCGCCGCTGATCATGAGCCGCGGGCAGATCGACGAATTGGTGGAGGCGGCGAAGACCTGTCTCGACCTGACGGCGCGCGACGTCCGGCGCCAGAACCGGAGCTAGCAACGAGAAGCCGAGCGCGCGCGACTTACAGAGGAGGTACTAGAGAATGAGAAAGACACTGATCCGGCCGACATCCCGCCGTTCCCTGCTGCGGGGGCTCGGCGCGGCCGGCGCCGCGGGCGTCGCGATCTCGATCCTCCCCCGGCGAGGCTTCGCCGCCGAGGAGAAGAAGCTGAACGTCTATAACTGGGACACCTATATCGGCGAGACGACGCTCCAGACCTTCAAGGAAAAGACCGGCATCGAGGTCCAGTACGATCTCTTCGCCAGCAACGAGGAGCTCTTCGCCAAGCTGAAGGCGGGCAACCCCGGCTACGACATCATCGTGCCGACCGACTACACGCTGGCCGACATGATCCAGCTCAAGATGGTCGAGCCGCTCGATCATTCGAAAATCCCGAACATCAAGAACATCGATCCGGATCCGGTCTTCTCCAACCCGTCCTTCAATCCGGGCCTCAAATACGGGCTGCCCTATATGTGGGGCACGGTCGGCTTCGGCTATCGCCCGTCCAAGACCGGCGAGATCGACAGCCTCGCGGCGATCTTCGACAGCGACAAGTATTCGGGCCGGATCGCGCTTCTCGACGATCAGCGCTCAGCGCTCGGCTTCGCGCTGAAATTCCTCGGCTACAGCATCAACTCGACCAATCCGGACGAAGTCGCCAAGGCGCGCGATCTCCTGATCAAGCAGAAGAAGCACATCAAGACCCTGGCGGGAGACAATGGGCAGGACCTCCTCCTCTCCGGAGAGGTGGACGTCACGATGGAGTACAACGGCGACATCGTCCAAGTTCAGGCCGAGGATGAGGACATCGCCTATGTGGTGCCGAAGGAGGGCGGCATCGTCTGGATCGACAACCTGGCGATCCCGACGGGGGCGCCGCATCCCGGGAACGCCCATGCCTTCATCAACCACATTCACGATCCCGAGGTGAATGCCGAGCTCACCAATACGATCCAATACGCCACGCCGAACGCGGCGGGCCGCAAACTGATCAATCCCGACGATCTGAAGAATCCGGCGATCTATCCGCCGGCGGAGGTGATCAGCAAGTCGGAGAGCTTCGCGCCCCTCGGCGACGCGTTGCGTCTCTACGACGAAGCCTGGACCGCCTTCAAGGCGGCCTGACGACCAAGGGCGGGGTCGCAAGGCCCCGCCCCTTTCCATGGACGTCCCGCTGGGATGCAGGACTGGCGCAAGAACAAGCTGGTTTTCGCCATTCTGATGGCCCCCGCCACCTTTTGGCTGGTCGTCTTCTTCACCATCCCGCTCGCAATCGTCTGGGTCTACAGCTTCGGCGGCCGCGGCCCCGAGGGCCAGACGCTGATCCGATTCTCGTTCGACAATTACCGCCGCGCGCTGGAGTGGATCCATCTCGGCATCATCTGGAAATCGATCGTCATTGCCTCGATCACGACGGCGGCCTGCCTCGTGCTCGGCTTCCCGCTCGCGCTGGCGATCGCCTTCGCGCCGGCGCGGCTGAAGAATGTCCTGCTGCTGCTGGTGATCCTGCCCTTCTGGACCAACCTCCTGATCCGCACCTATTCCTGGATCGCGGTCCTGCGCGAGCGGGGGTTCCTCAATTTCGGCCTCGAATGGCTGTGGAACCAGGCGGACTGGACGCTGACGCTCTTCGGCATGCCCGACCTAATGGGCGACTTCCAGCCCTTGCGCCTGCTCTACAATCTTCCCGCGGTGGTGATCGCGCTGATACACGTGCACCTGCCCTTCATGGTGCTGCCGCTCTACGCGACCCTCGAGAAGCTCGACAAATCCTTTCTCGAGGCGAGCCTCGATCTCGGCGCCTCGCAATGGCGCACCCTCTTCTCGGTGACCGTGCCGCTTGCGATGCCGGGCATCGCCTCGGGCGTGCTGCTCACCTTCATCCTCTCGCTGGGCAGCTTCCTCGCGCCCGATCTGCTCGGCGGCACCGAGGGGTTGATGATCGGCAACCTGATCGCCCATCAGTTCGGCCCGTCGCGCGACTGGGCGTTCGGCTCGGCCCTGTCCTTCCTCATCATGTACGCGACCTTCATCGTGCTGTGGATACGGTCGGTGGTGAATGCGCGCAGCGAAGCGGGGGCGGGCTTATGAGGACCGACATGCTCGCCGGAGCGGGTCGGGCGATCGGCGCTGCGCCGCGCGCGCGCTCGCGCAGGCGCGTCCTGCCGCTCGACTACGCGCGCCGGCGCTCCCTGCAGGCGCTGCTCGCCGGGATCTTCATCTTCCTTTATTTCCCGAT
>DATIDB010000176.1:0-3097 GCA_035456545.1 Alphaproteobacteria bacterium
CCGCCTCTCCGGCCGCCTCGCCCAGCTCCAGCAGCGGCAGCAGCGCCGGCCCCGTTGCGCGCACGACCGGAGGATCGCCCGCTAGAACCGCGCACCGGCCGGCCTGCATCTGCAGCTCATAGGCCGGCTGGCTGAATCCCAGGATGAGAAGATCGCAGGCCAGGCGGATGCCCGGCTCGAATTCCGCCTCGGCCAGGCGTCCCGGCCCGCGGGCCCGGCGCAGCCGCGCGCGGGCGAAGGTAAGCGACTGCGCCGCGGGCAACGCGCCGGGCCCCGCGATCCAGTGCCAGGCGACATCGCTCGCGGCTGCGGCGTCGAGCAAGCGCGGCGCCGAGGCTTCGTCCGTGTAGAGGCCGATCCGGCATTTCTCCGGGAGCGTCTGCGCGGCTGCGAGCCTCAGGAACGCGCGGCCACCGAGGATGCCCGGCAGGTCGTTGCCGGTGAAGGCGGGCAGCCGGTCATAGGCGCCCGCGGCGACCACCAGGGCTTCGAGCGCGATCATTTCCGGCCCCTGCTCGTCGAGGACCAGCGCGCGCGTCGCGCCGTCGTAGAGTCCGAGGCAGAGTGCGGCTTCGCGAAGCTCGGCTCCGGCCTGACGCGCCTGCGCCACGAGTGCGGCGACCTCACCCGCGCGGGTCGGCGAGAACCGCGCGATGCCGCCGAGCCGCTCCGCCTCGACCAGAACGGTCTTGCGCCCCGTCTCGGCCAGGCGGCGGGCCGCGATGAGCCCGGAGCGTCCGCCGCCCACGATCAGCACCTCGCAAGAGCCCCGGCGCCATGGCGCGGATTCGCCTGCGCCGCGCGCGGGCAGGGGCTTCGCCGAGGACAGGCGCCGCAGAATTTCGAGCCAGGGCTGGCTCAGCGCGTCCGGCCAGCTCGCGCCCGTCTCCCAGAACCAGGCCGGCAGCCCCTCCGCCAGATGTCCGATCGCGCGCAAGGGATCGGGGCGGCCGAGCCTGCGCGCGCTCCCGGCGCTCGCAGGGGTCTGGCAGGCGAGGGCGCGCGTGCCGTCGGGCAGGACCACCGCGCATTGCTGGCACCAGCCCGCATGGCAAAAGGCGCCGCGCGGACGATGCAGGCGGAAACTGCGCGCGAGAGCAGGCTTGCCGATTGCAAGCGCGGCGGCGGCGAGGCTCGGCCCTGGCTCATCGGATGCCGGCATCGGTCCATCCGGAGAGTTGTCTTCAGATATTTGATATGATCTATAATCCGCTGGCGGGTGGCAAGGGGAAGAAGCCTCTCCGTCGGCGCGAGTGCCGGTCGCGGCAGGTGCAAGAGGAGGAGGGCGAGGTGACGGTTGCCATCGAGGTTGCCCGCACGGCGCATCGTGTCGTCGCCGACTATATGGCGGTCAAGCCCGGCGAGACGGTGCTGATCGTGGTCGACGATCGCACCAGCCCGTCGATCTGGCAATCTCTTGCCGCCCAGACCCTCGCGATCGGGGGCGATCCGGTCGTGACCATGATGGCGCCGCGCGCCAGGAGCGGCATGGAGCCGCCCGATCCCATCGCCGCCGCGATGCGCACCGCCAATGTGGTGATCGCCGCCGCCAGCCGCTCGATGTATCACATCGAGGCGAAGAACGCGGCCAAGAAGGCCGGCGCGCGGGGGGTCTTCAACGCGCCCTATAACGAGGACGGCTGGATCAACGGGGCCATGACCGCCGATTTCCTGGAGATACGCAAGACCGCCGAACGGCTGCGCGACCGCCTCGCCCGCGGCAAGGTCGCCCATGTCAGCTCGCCCGCAGGCACCGATGTCCTGATGGTCATCGAGGGGCGCCGGCCGGTCGGCTGGCTGACCGGCGTCTGCCGCAATCCGGGCGAGGTCTCGGCCTTTCCGGGCGGGGAGGTATCGCTGCCGCCGCTCGAAGGTACCACGCAAGGGCGCATCGTGATCGAGCACATCATGACCGATATCGGCCGCCTCCAGCAGCCGATCGCCTGGATCGTGGAGAAGGGCCATGCCGTGCGCTTCGAGGGCGGCGTCGAAGCGCGCGCGCTGGAGCAGCATATCGCCGGCGTGGAGAACGCCACCAACATCGCCGAGCTGGGCATCGGCCTCAATCCGAAATCCCGCCTGACCGGCGAGATCACCGAGGTGAAGAAGCGGCTCGGCACGGTGCATATGGCGCTGGGCGATTCCGCGGCCGGCTATGGCGGCGCCGTGACCAGCGATGTGCATCTGGACGGAATGATCCTCAACCCGCGCGTCGAGATCGACGGCGAGGTGATCGTGGAGAACGGCAGGGTGCTGGTGTGAAGGGACGGGCGTGCTCCCGTCAATCTCCCTCTCCGCAGTGCGGGGAGGGGACGGCGGGGGCGGAGGACCCTCGCGCCGCAGGATGAAGGCGCCCTCGCCCGGGTTGCTGGAGAGGGACGTCATGCAGGATGAGGGCGCATGAGATCGACACCCGACTCCTCCATCGCCGAAATCGTCGAGCGTTGCCGCCGGATCGAAGGCGGAGGCTTGCGGACCTTCGCCGAGGATCCGCCCTTCGTCTGGGAGCGTGCGCAAGGCGCCACGATCTACGATGCGGCCGGAAAGCCCTATACCGATCTTTACGCGGGCTTCGCGGTCGCCGCGGTCGGCCATCAGCACCCGAAGGTGGTCGAGGCGGTTCGCGAGCAGGCGGGACTTCTGATGCACTGCCCCTCGGCCCATCCCAGCCGCGTCCGCGCCGAGTTCCTGGAGGCGCTCGCCTCGATCGCTCCGAAGGGCCTCGACCGAATCCTGCCGGCGATCTCCGGCGCCATGGCCAATGAGATCGCGATCGCCATCGCGCGCACGCGCAAGCCGGGAGGTGAGTTCATCACCTTCTCCGGCAGCTATTTCGGCCGCTCGGCGGGGATGGTCGGCTTCGGCGGGAAGTCGCGCTATCGGCAGGCCTTGGGCGTGCCGAAAGAGGCTCATATCGTCCCCTATCCCTATCCCTTGCGCATGGGCGAGCGCGCGAGCGATGTCTCGATCGAGGCGATCGAGCGGCTCGTCGCGCCGGCCGGCGGCGCCGGCGCCATCGCGGCGATCATCCTCGAGCCGATCCAGGGCAATGGCGGCGTGCTCATCCCGCCCGCGGATTTCCTTCCCCGGCTGCGCA
>DATIDB010000177.1:0-6571 GCA_035456545.1 Alphaproteobacteria bacterium
GGCAAGACGGCGGCGATCGGCCGCCCGGCGGCGGGCAAGACCGGCACCAGCCAGGAATTTCGCGACGCCTGGTTCATGGGCTTCACCGCCGAGCTGGTAACGGGCGTCTGGGTCGGCAATGACGACGGCAAGCCCATGGACAAGGTGACGGGCGGCGGCCTGCCGGCGCTGATCTGGCGTTCGGTCATGGCCAAGGGGCTGGAGGGCGTGCCGGTGCGCCCGCTGCCCGGCGGCGGGGCGCCGGAATCGGCGATCGCCGGCGTCATCGAGGACGGCGCCGGCTTCATCGGGAACCTCCTGGAGCGGCTGCGCGGCGCGACCGAGGCGCAGAAGACCCCGGCCTCGGCGAAGGCGGAACGCCCCTCGAACGCGCCCAAGTTCAAGCCGCGCGACAAATAGCCGACGAAAAACCTATTGGCCGGCCGGGGTGGCTGGCTTGGTCTCGAGCGCGGCCCGGATGCCGCCAAGCAGCTCCAAGATCCTGGAGAACGCCAACAGCATCAGTCCCATGAAGAGGAGCTGCAACCCGACCAGCCCCGCGATCAGGAAGTCGGTGACGAATGAGTGCATCGGATCGTAGAGGGACGATGTGTCGCCCAAGGCGCCGAGGCCAAGCGACAGAGCGGCAAGCACGATCGCGAGCCACCCGAAGACGCTGAGCGCATGACGCATGACCCTGAGCCGCTCCATGGGATGGAGATGGGGAACGCCCTCTAATAGGCCGGACCCGTGCGGCGCCTGAAGTCACGAATGCGTGAGGGTCGGGCTGCATCGGTCTTGCGGGCGGTCCGCGCCCTCGCCCGTCGCCGCTACTCGACCGCTTCGGCCGGATAGGCCCCCCAAAAGGCATCCCGAGGCAGCCAGCCACCTTTGCCGGCAATCTCCACCTCGCACCAGCCGTCCTCGCAGGAACGCAGCCGGCCGATCACGCCCTGCTCGACCGCCGCCACTACGGGGGCATCCGGCTTCGGTTCGCGCCGCAGCATCCGCTTCTCGCCGGTGACGATCAGCGTGCGCTTTTGCGAGAGCATGTTCTGATGCACCCAGCCCTCGGTGCCCTGCCAATCGCGGATTTGCCGCCAGTGATCGAAGATGCCGATCACCTCGACCGGCAGGGATTGGCGGCGATAGACCCAGTCGATGGGATAGCGCAGTCCCGGGCCGGTCCTGAGATTGACCTCTCCTGAGCCCAGCGAGACGAAATAGGGGACTTTTCGGGTCTCCTCAGCATCGCCGATGGCGGCGGGCGCGAGGGCGAGAAGGGCGGCGAGCGCCGCGCGCCGGATGAGCCTCTTCAATCCATGTCCTTCGGGTGCTCGGATGACGGGCGGGAGAATATCAAAATTCGAGCCCGGTGAGGAGGGCGGCGGCCTAGGGGCCGCCTCTCCGCAAGGTGTCTGGACAGGCCGGCGGCGCGCTTGCTATGGCTCCCCTTTCCACCAGGGACCCCCCGCGAACCCATGCCGCCGCAGAAGCCGCTCGTCATCGTCACGCGCAAGCTGCCCGACGCCATCGAGACGCGGATGATGGAGCTGTTCGCAACGCGCCTCAACCTTGCCGACAAGCCGCTCTCGCAAGGGGAGCTGATCGAGGCGGTGAAGGAGGCCGATGTGCTGGTGCCGACGGTCACCGACCGCATCGACGCCGCGATCCTGAGCCAGGCGGGCCCGCGCCTGAAGCTGATCGCCTCCTTCGGCACGGGCGTGGACCATATCGATTTGAAGACCGCGCGCCAGCGCGGCGTCATCGTGACGAATACGCCGGGCGTCCTCACCGAGGACACCGCCGACATGACCATGGCGCTGATCCTCGCCGTGCCCCGGCGCCTGGCCGAAGGCGAGCGGCTCGTGCGGTCGGGCAAGTGGACGGGCTGGGGACCGACCTCGATGCTGGGCCACCGCATCTGGGGCAAGCGTCTGGGCATCATCGGCATGGGCCGGATCGGCACGGCCGTCGCGCGCCGCGCGCGCGGCTTCGGCCTCGCCATCCACTACCACAACCGCCGGCGGGTGCATCCCGAGCTCGAGGCGGAGCTGGAGGCCACATATTGGGAGAGCCTCGACCAGATGCTGGCGCGGATGGATATCGTGTCCATCAACTGCCCCCATACGCCCGCGACATACCACCTGCTTTCGGCGCGGCGGCTGAAGCTAATGCAGCCGCACGCCTATATCGTGAACACCTCGCGCGGCGAGGTGATCGACGAGAACGCGCTCGCCCGCATGATCGAGCGCGGCGAGATCGCCGGAGCGGGGCTCGACGTCTTCGAGCATGAGCCGGCGGTCAACCCCAAGCTTCTGCGCCTGGATTCGGTGGTGCTCCTGCCGCATATGGGCTCGGCCACGATCGAGGGGCGGATGGACATGGGCGAGAAGGTCATCATCAACATCAAGACCTTCGCCGACGGCCACAACCCGCCCGACCGGGTCATCGAGACCATGTTCTGATCGACGGAGATCGGAGCGAGCGCTCCGATATCCTCGGCCGCGTCCGGCGGCCGATCGTCCCCGCCATCAGCACCTTCGATGCCCTCTGCGCTACGGATAGTGGCCGGGAACACACATAACGGCCGCTAACCACCCTCCACAATCTTTCGGCAAGCAGGCGCGCGCAGGCTGCCCGATGCCGGATCGAAGTCTTGGGGGGCGGTGACGGGGGCCTGACGGGCCCCGCCGTAGAACGGGCGGCAGCGGGCGGAGGTCGAAGCCTTCGCCCGCTGTGCCGCTCTCAATCGCGATTCTTGGGACGTTAACCGCTCACCGACACGCGGACCTCGCCGGCGGTGATCTCGGGTTTCGCATCCCCCGCGAGATCGGCGAGGTTGGATTTCACCCACGAAGCGGCTTTCTCGTTCGATGCCAGGGCGTGTTCACGGCTGTCGAAGACGCTGATGCTGACGACGGTCCCGTCTCCGCAATCCATGATGTAGTAGCCTTGAAAGCCGCCCAGCTTCTTGACGAGAGGGACGAAGCCTTTGTCCACGCGCTTCATGATCTCGTTGACCGAGCGCATCCCGCGATATTTTCGAATGCTTGCGTACATCGCAGCTCTCCTTTGGTCAGGTGTGCTGAAACGCAAGGCGCGCCGTCCCAGAGCCTCGCTCATGGCCGACGGCTCAGCTCGAGTATAGCACCGGCTCCAGGTGCGGGACGCCCTCTACCTCCGTCGGTCGCGACGATGCGCAAGTGCCTGATCCAGGTTCGTTTTCGGCCCGGCGCGAATTCCTCCCTCTGAGAATTTGTCAATCTCGGGCTTCCAAGCTCTTCTTTTCCGGTCGGGACCGGGGGGGGGGTGAATGATGATGATGCGCTTGTGCGCGGTGGCCGCGCTCGTGGCCTTGGCCGCGCCCGCCGCGGCGCAGACCGCCGTCGTGGACGGAACGAAGTTCCGTTATGCCGTTCCGGACGGTTATTGCAGCCTCGATCTCAACCAGTCCGGGCACCGGCAGCTCTTCGAGCAGACCGCATCGAAGATCGCCGCGCAGGACCTGAAGCTGGTGGTGGGGTTCAACACCTGCATGGAGCTGGCGGCGCTGGGCGCGAAGGCGCCGCGCAATGCCGCGCCCGACGGCATGATCTCCGTCTTGGCGCGGTCGGGAAAGCAGGTGGCGCGGCTCGGCCTTTCGCGGCGCGAGTTCCTGGGTCACATCCGCGAGCGCCACAAGCCTGTGGATTGGGGCGCGGCGGAAACGGAGCTCGAGGCGCTGGCCGAGGGCGAGGGAAAGCTGGTGCGCCTCGGCATCCTCGGCGAGGACGACCGGGCCGTCTATGTCGGCACGGCGCTGCGCTCCTCGGGCGGCGTCTACGCCAATCTGGTCGCCTTCACGCTGGCGGAGGGCCGCGCCTTCCAGATCAGCCTGACCCGTCCGCTCGAGGGACGCGCCAGTTTCGAGACGCTCCTTTCGCAGGAGCGCGCGATGGTCGCCGCGCTGCGGCCCTAAAGCTCGGGCATTCGGAAGGGCCGCAGCCGCTCGAAGGCGCGGGCGGCGCGCAGGACCGTGGCGTCGTCATGGAGCCGCCCGACGATCTGCAAGCCGATCGGAAGCCCCGATTTTGTGAAGCCGCAGGGCACCGTGGCCGCGGGCTGGCGCGTCAGGTTGAAGGGGTAGGTGAAGGGCGTCCAGTCCACCCAGCGCCGGTTCGCCGAATCGACCGGCGTCTCCTGCCCCGCCTCGAAGGCCGGCATCGGCATGGTGGGCAAAAGCAAAAGATCGAAGCGCCGGTGGAACTCCGCCATGGCCATGCCCAAGGCCTCGCGCGCGCGCACGGCTTTCAAATGGTCCAGGAGCGGCATGCGGGCGCCTTGCTCGCCGATCGCCACGAGGCCCGGATCCATGAGCAGCCGCTTGGCGGCGGGGATGGAATCGATCAGCACCGCCGCCGCGGGGAACCAATGCGCCGCGAAGATGGATTGCGAATCCGTCAGCGGAGGCGCTTCCTCCTCCACGCGCGCGCCCAGCTCCTCGAAGCGCCGCGCCGCCGCCGCCACGGCCTTGGCGACCTCCGGGTCGACGGGGGCTTGGCTCAGCGTCGGCGCAAAGGCAACCGTCAGGCCGCGGATGCCATCCTCCAGCCCCGCCAGCCAATTGCGCGGGTCGGGCGGGAGCGCGTACCAGTCGCGGTGGTCGGGACGCGTCAGCACGCTCAGCATCAGCGCGGCGTCCGAGACCGTCCGCGTCATCGGCCCCAGATGCGAGACCGAGGCGAAGGGGCTGGGCGGCCAGGCCGGCACGCGTCCGAAGCTGGCCTTGATGCCGAAAATGCCAGCGAAGCTCGCCGGGATGCGGATCGAGCCGCCCCCGTCCGTCCCGATATGGAGCGCCCCCATGCCGGCCGCCGCCGCGGCGGAGGCTCCGCCCGATGACCCGCCGGGCGTGCGGGACGGATCCCAGGGGTTGCGGGTGATGCCGGTCAGGGGGCTGTCGGTCACGCCCTTCCAGCCGAACTCGGGCGTGGTGGTCTTGCCCAAGAGGACCGCGCCCGATTCGCACAGGCGCGCCACCGAGGGCGCGTCCTCCGGCGCGGGGTCGGAAGTCGTGGTCTTCGAGCCGCGCCGCGTCGGCCAGCCCTTGGCCAGAACCAGGTCCTTCACGCTCGTCGGGACGCCGTCGACGGGACCGAGCGGCGCGCCCTTCGCCCAACGCGCCTCCGATTGGCGCGCGGCGGCGAAGGCGCCCTCGCGATCGATGAAACAATAGGCGTTGAGGGTCGGGTTCAGGCGCTCGATGCGGGCGAAGGCCGCTTCGGCCGCCTCGACGGGCGACAGGCTGCGATCCTGGAACCGGGCGACCATGTCGGTCGCCGACAGCATCGCCGCATCGTCTTTCGCCATGTCGATGTCCTCACCGCTCTATGAATATTCGTCGGGAGACTGGTAACCGGCCCGGCGCGTTCTTGTCGATGCCGGAGTTGCCGGGGATGGGCGGCCATGCGAGGGGGGCATTGGTCAGGCGCGCGAGCGGCGTTTAGGATCGCCGCCCCATGCCGCGCGACCTCGTCCCGTCCGGATTCAGCCCCGCCCAGCGCTGGCGCAGCCTGATCGCCGTGATCGCCAGCGTCTTCGGCGTCGGCGTCAGCTTCGGCGCGCTGGTGCCGCTGATGTCGCTCATTCTCGAGGAGCGCGGCGTCGATACCGCCGCCATCGGCCTCAACGCGTCGATGTTTCCCCTGGCGGTGCTCCTGGTCACGCCATACCTGCCGCGCTTTGCCGCTCGGCTCGGCACGCTGAGGTCGATGGTGCTCGGCCTCGCGGTCGCAATTGCCGCCGTGCTGTTTCTGCCGGTCTTTCCGCAACTCTGGGCGTGGTTCGCGTTGCGCTTCGCGATCGGCGCGGGCGTCGCGCTTCATTGGCTGGTGAGCGAGACCTGGATGAACCTGGTCGCGACCGAGCGCACGCGGGCCACGGTCATGGGCGCCTACGCCACCGTTCTCGCCGGCGGCTTCGCGCTCGGGCCCCTGACGCTGCAGGTGACCGGGACGGAGGGGTGGCCGCCCTTCCTCCTCGCCGCCGCCGCGATCGCCGTCTCCGCCGCGCCGCTTCTCATCGGCATCGGGCTCGCCCCGCCGCTTCAGGCGCATCGCGGGGAGTCTCTCCTGCGCATGCTGCGGCTCGCGCCGATCGCGATGGCCGCCGCGCTCGCCGGAGGCCTGACCGACGCCGCCGCCTTCGTGCTCCTGCCGCTCTATGGGCTCCGGGTGGGGTTCGATGAGGCGACAGCCGTGTTGCTGCTCACCGTCTTCACCGCCGGCAATCTCGTGCTGCAGATCCCGATCGGCTGGATCGCCGACCGGATGGAGCGCCGGCGCGTGCTCATGGCCTGCGCGAGTGTCGGTGTGATTGGCGCGGCGCTGATGCCGGCGGTCCTCGGCAGCCCCGCCCTGCTTTGGACGCTCCTGTTCGTGTGGGGCGGCACGATCTTCGCCTTCTACACGGTGGGCCTCAGCCTCCTCGCACAGAGCGTCCCGGCCGCGCAGTTCACCGCGGCCAACGCCTCCTTCATCGTGCTCTATGAGCTGGGATCGATCAGCGGGCCGGTGATCGGCGGAGCGGCGATGGATGCGCTGGGTCCGAA
>DATIDB010000178.1:0-4447 GCA_035456545.1 Alphaproteobacteria bacterium
GCCGACAACCGCGCCGTCGCGCCCGGCCTTGAGGTCTCGGCGCAGAACGTCAAGGGCTCGCTGGCGCGCGACCGCCGCTCCTTCATCGACCTGATCGGCGGCTTCCTCCCGGTCGGGTTCTACTACAAGGCCTTCTACAAGCCGCTCGGCGCCTGGAAGCGTTGGGAGCCGCTGATCCGCGATATGGCGGGACTCGGCCGCGTCAACCTGAACGCCCATCACGGCTATTACGACAAGGCCTATGCCTTCGCGGACGTGCTGGTGATCGGCGGCGGTCCGGCCGGCCTCGCCGCCGCCATCGAAGCGGGGAAGACGGGCGCGGAGGTCATCCTCGTCGAGGAGGCGCCCGCCCTCGGGGGCTCGCTCTGCTACGCCCGCTTCGCCGCCGAGGGGTCGGACTCGCGGAGCCTGCGCGAGCACCTCGTCTCGGAGATCGCCTCGCTGCCGAACGTGACTATCCATACCGGCGCGCGGGCGCAAGGGCTTTTCGCCGACAACTGGGTCGCCTTCATCAAGGGCAATCGCCTCTACAAGGCGCGCGCCAAATCCGTGGTGATCGCCGCCGGCTCCACCGAGCAGCCGCTCGTCTTCCGCAACAACGACCTTCCCGGCGTGATGATGGGATCGGCGGCGCAGCGGCTGATTCGCCTCTACGGCGTCAAGCCGGGCACGCGCGCGATGGTCGCGACCGCCAATGGAGATGGCTACGGCGTGGCGCTCGACCTGATCGAGGCGGGAGTGGACCTCTGCGCTGTCGTCGATCTGCGCGAGGCCCCGGCCCCCGACCCACGCATCGATGCCGTCAAGTCGCACCGCCTGCGGATCCTCACCGGCCACACGGTGGTCGAAGCGATCCCGGAGCGCGGCAAGCGCGGCATCTCCGGCGCCGCGGTGGCGCAGATCACCGGCGAAGGCGTCTTCTCCGCCAAATCCGAGGCGATCGATTGCGACCTTCTCTGCATGGATGTCGGCTACAGCCCCGCCTACCAGCTCGCGGCGCATGCGGGGGTGAAGGTCGGCTATGACGAGCGGCTGGCCATGTTCACCCTCGGCGCGATGCCCAAGAGCGTGCATGCGGCGGGCTCGGTGAACGGCGTCTACGATCTCGACGCCGCCCTCGCGGACGGGCGAGGCGCTGGATGGCGCGCGGCGCGCGAGGCGGGGCTGGAGCCGGGGCCCGAGCCGGATGCGCCCGAGCCCTTCGCGGGAGCGGAAGGGCTCAATCACCCCTGGCCGATCTTCCCCCATCCTCGCGGGCGCGACTTCGTCGATTTCGACGAGGATCTGCAGGTCAAGGACCTCCTCACCGCCATGGCCGAGGGCTTCGAGGATATCGAGCTCTTGAAGCGCTATTCGACGGTCGGCATGGGGCCGAGCCAGGGCCGGCATTCGGCGCTCGCGACGGCGCGCATCGCGGCGCGGGCGACGGGGCGGCCGATCTCGGATGTCGGCGTCACCACCGCGCGCCCGCCCGTCGGTCCGGAAAAGTTCGCGCATCTCGCCGGCCGCGGCTTCGAGCCGGTGCGCCTGACCGCCATGCATCACCGGCATCTGGAAGCGGGAGCGCAGATGATGCCCGCGGGCCTGTGGCTGCGCCCCGCCTATTACGGTCCGAGGGAGGCTCGCGAGGACGCGATCGCCGCCGAGGCGCGGAACGTGCGTGAGAATGTCGGCATCATCGACGTCTCCACCCTTGGCGGGCTCGAGGTGCGCGGCCCCGACGCGGCGGAGTTCCTCGAGCGGATCTACACATTCGCCTATAAGAAACAGCCGGTCGGCCGATGCCGCTACGTGCTGATGACCGACATCGCCGGCGTGATCGCCGATGACGGCGTCGCCGCGCGTCTCGACGAGCAGCATTTCTACGTCACCGCCACGACCTCCGGCGTGCAGGCGGTCTATCAGAGCATGCTCTGGTGGAACGCCCAATGGCGGCTCGATGTCGACGTGACGCAAGTCACCGCGAGCTATGCCGGGATCAACATCGCCGGGCCGAAGTCGCGCTCGGTCCTGGCGCGCATCGTCCGCGACCTCGACCTCTCCGCCGCCGCCTTTCCCTATATGGGCGTGCGGGAGGGCGTCGTGGCGGACATCCCCGCGCGCATCCTCAGGATCGGCTTCGTCGGCGAGCTGGGCTACGAGCTCCATGTCCCGGCAAGCCAGGGCGAGGCGCTGTGGGACGCGCTCTTGGATGCGGGCAAGCCAGAAGGCATCCGCCCCTTCGGCGTCGAGGCGCAGCGCCAACTCCGGCTCGAGAAGGGCCACATCATCGTCAGCCAGGACACCGACGGCCTCACCACGCCCGACGAGGCGGACATGGAATGGGCCATCGCCAAGGCCAAGCCCTTCTTCGTCGGCAAGCGCTCGATCGAGATCCAGCGCGCCGCGGGCGTCAAGCGCAAGCTGGTCGGCTTCATGCTCGAAGGCGGCGGCAACGCCGGGATGCCCAAGGCCAAAATGCCAAAGGAATGCCATCTCGTGCTGCGCGGAGAGGAGATCACCGGCCGCGTCACCTCGGTGGGCTATTCGCCGGCGCTTGGCCAGGTGGTGGGCCTCGCCTTCGTCGCGGCCGACCAGGCGTCGCCCGGCAAGCGCTTCGAGATCAAGATCGAGGGCGGCGAGATCGTGACAGGCGTCGTCACCAAGCCGCCTTTCTACGATCCCGAGAACAAGCGGCAGGAGATGTGAGGGTGCGCATCGTGCCAGACCAGATCACCCCCTCCCCGCCCTCCCCCCTGAAGGGGGAGGGAGAAAAAGCTTCAATCCCTTCCCCCGTTGAGGGGGAGGGTCAGGGTGGGAGGTAACGCAGGTGACGGACGTCGCCCCCACCGCGCTCTCCCGCCGCAGCTTTCTCTCTCGCGAGCTCATCAAGCTCGGCGCGCGCTTCGAGGCGGTGAACGGGATGGCCGCGCCCGTCGATTTCGGCGATCCCGACGCCGAGATGGCGGCCGCGCGCAAGCTTGCGCTTGCCGACTGCTCCGCCCTCGCGCGCACCGGCTACAAGGGCCCGCGCGCGCTGCACTGGCTGCGCGGCCAGGGAGTGGCCGTGGGCGATGAGGACAACCGCGCCTATGGGCAGCCGGACGGGGCGCTGGCGGCGCGGCTCGCGCCGAGCGAGGCCGTGATCCTGGGCTCCCTCTCCGGGGCGCCCGGGCTCTGCGCGCGGCTGGACGGAACCTGGTCGATCGGCCTGCGCTCCGGCGCCTATCGGGTGCCGCGCGCCGACACCAATTGCTGGCTCCGTATCGCGGGCGTGGAGGCGCCTGCGATGTTCGCCAAGCTCTGCGCCATCGACCTCAGGGCGCACAAATTCCCCGACGGCTTCATCGCCCAGACCTCGGTGGCCAAGCTGAGCGCCATCGTGATCCGCGCCGATCTCGGCGGCGTGCCCTCCTTCCACCTCTTGGCCGACAGCGCCTCGGCCGCCTTCCTGTGGTCGAGCCTCATCGACGCCATGGCCGAATTCCAGGGCCGCCCGGTTGGGCTGGACGCCCTGCGCAAGCTCGCCGAAAAATCTGGCATCTGATATACCAACGCCCTAAACTCCATTAAAACAACCTGTTACGAGGGACGGAAACCATGACCAAGCCCAAGAGCGACATCGAGATCGCCCGTGCGGCCAAGATGCGCCCGATCATCGAGCTGGGCCGCGAGCGGCTGGGCCTGAAGGCCGAGGATCTCGAACCCTACGGCCACTACAAGGCCAAGCTGTCGCTATCGGTCATGGACCAGGTGAAGGATCGGCCCGAGGGCAAGCTGATCCTGGTGACCGCGATCACCCCGACTCCGGCGGGCGAGGGCAAGACCACGACCACGGTCGGCCTCGGCGACGGACTCAACCGGATCGGCAAGAAGGCCATGATCTGCCTGCGCGAGCCCTCGCTCGGCCCCTGCTTCGGGGTCAAGGGCGGCGCGGCGGGGGGCGGCTACGCGCAGGTCGTGCCGATGGAGGACATCAACCTGCATTTCACCGGCGACTTCCACGCCATCGGCTCGGCGCACAACCTGCTGGCCGCGATGCTCGACAACCACATCTACTGGGGCAACGAGCTCGGCATCGACGAGCGGCGCGTCACCTGGCGCCGCGTCATGGACATGAACGACCGCGCCCTCAGGCAGATCGTCAACTCGCTGGGCGGCGTCGCCAACGGCTTTCCCCGCGAGGACGGGTTCGACATCACCGTCGCCTCCGAGGTCATGGCGATCTTCTGCCTTTCCACCAGCCTGGAGGATCTGCAGAACCGATTGGGCAAGATCGTCGTCGGATACGACCGCAACCGCACGCCGATCTTCGCCAAGCAGCTCCATGCAGACGGCGCGATGACGGTGCTGCTCAAGGACGCGATCAAGCCGAACCTCGTGCAAACCCTGGAGAACAACCCCGCCTTCATCCATGGCGGCCCCTTCGCAAATATCGCCCATGGCTGCAATTCGGTGCTGGCCACCA
>DATIDB010000179.1:0-6354 GCA_035456545.1 Alphaproteobacteria bacterium
AACGGTCCATCGGGCGTCTCGGCGAAAAGAGAATGCCTGAGGATTTGCAGCCCCGCGAAGAGGAAGGGCGCGACCTCGCCCTCCTTGCGGCGGCGCAGCCGGCCGAGCTGATCCATGACGAAGTCCCCCTTGCCCTCATAGCCGATCGCGCTCGCGGTCGGCTGGAGCAAGAGAAGCACGTCCATCGCCGCCTCGTCCCAGGCTTCGGCGAGCCGCCGCAGCGCCGGCGTCTTGCCGTCGCGCCAGATCACATCGCCGTTGATCGCATAGAACGGTCGCGCGCCGAGGAGCGGGAGAGCCTTCTTCACCCCGCCGCCGGTCTCCAGCAGCGCCTCCTCGCGCGAAATGCGGATGCGCGGCGCTTTCCGCGACATGAGATGGCCTTCGATCATGTGGCCGAGATGGTGCGTGTTGACAACCGTCTCGGCGACCCCGGCCTCCGCGAGCCGGTCGAGCACGCCGTCGAGCATCGCCTGCCCCGCGACTTCGACCAGGGGCTTCGGGCGGCTCAGCGTGATCGGCCTGAGTCGCAGACCCTTGCCGGCGGCCAGCACCATCGCATGGCTCGGCGGCGGCACGAGGCTCATGCGGCGAGCGCGGGCGGCACGCCGCGCGCCTCCGCCGGCACGTGGCGGTCGAACCAGATCCTGACCGGCGCCAGCGCAGGATGGGCGAGATCCTGACCGAGCCAACGCCAGACGCGCGGGATGTGCCGCAGATAGCCCGGTTTGGAATCGCGCAGCTTGAGGCGCGCGAAGGTGCCGAGGATGCGCGTCGAGCGCTGCGCGCCGATGACGCAATAGGAGGTGCGGAACGCGTCCGGGTCGAGATGCGGGAAAGCCGCCAGATAGTGCTCGATCAGCGTTTCGGCGAGATCGAGCGGGACGTCGCGGCGCGCATCCTCCAGCAGCGAGACGAGGTCGAAGCTGACCGGCCCCCGGACCGCATCCTGGAAATCCAGAAGCCCGCAGGCGGCGACGCCGCCGCGCTCCTTGAGCCACATCAGGTTGTCGATATGGAAATCGAACAGCGTCAGCGTCGAGGGCGCGGCGTCGCGCAAGGGCAGCACGGCGGCCCAGGCCTCGCGATACCCGGCGCGCAGGTCATCCTGCGCCGGGGCGCCCGCGATCGCCGGCCACAGCCAATCGAGGAACAGCTCCACCTCCCGCAGCGCGCGCGCCGAATCGAATTCGGGCAGGCCCGAGCCCCCCTCCCGAAAATTCCGATGGAGATGGATCAGCGCGTCGACCGCAAGCCGGTAGAGCGCGGCCTCCTCGCCGCCCCGCGCCAGGACGCGCCCATAGGTGTCGTCGCCCAAATCCTCGAGCAGGACCAGGCCCGCCGGGACTTCGCTCGCAAGCACCTCGGGCGCGCTCAGCCCGTGGCGGCGCAAGAGGCGGTCGACGGCAAGGAACGGGCGCACGTCGTTCAAGGGCGGCGGGGCGTCCATCAGCACGGCGCTGCGCCCATCGAGACGGATGCGGTCGTAGCGGCGAAAGGAGGCGTCGCCCGCGAGCGGCCGGCGCTCGGCCTCGCCCCAGCCGGCCGAATCGAGGAAGCGGGCGATGGCCTCGTCGCGTGCGCTCATGCCAGTCCCGCCGCGGCAAGCCGCGTCGGCCAGTCACCGCCGCCGGAGAGGCTGGCGCGCCGCGCGCCGGGCCCGACGATCTCGAGCGCGACCGTCAGCGCGTCGGCGGGGCGCAGCGGCCCCAGCCGCTCGGGCCATTCGACCAGGAGCACCGCCTCGGCGCGCCCTTCCTCGATCCCGAGCTCCAGGGCCTCCCGCGGATCCTTCAGGCGGTAGAGGTCGATATGCCAGACGGGGCCGATCCGGCTGTCGTAGGCCTGCAGAAGCGTGAAAGTCGGGCTCGGCACCTCCTCGGCGATCCCGAGCGCCCCCAAGAACCCCCGCGCGAAGCAGGTCTTGCCGCTGCCGAGCCCGCCTTCCAGCAGAATCGCATCGCCCGGCCGCGCCAACCCGGCGATCCGGGCGGCAAGAGCATGGGTGGCGGCTTCGTCTGGGAGCGCGATCGGCATGCGAGGCTCACCTGGCGGCGGTCCGGGGCGCCGGGGCCCGGACCGGGCGCGAGGCTTGATCGATGGTGCGGGCGCGGTCATTCTCGACGCCTTTCATGTTGCCCGGAGCGGCCCATGTCAAGCAGCGCGCATCAGACCGACATCGCCATTGTCGGCGCCGGCCCGGTCGGCCTTTTCGCGGTGTTCGAATGCGGCATGCTGAAGATGCGAACCGCCGTGATCGACGCCTTGGACATGGCGGGGGGGCAATGTGCGGCGCTCTATCCGGAAAAGCCGATCTACGACATTCCGGGCTATCCCCGGATCGAGGCCATGGCGCTGATCGATCGTCTGGCGGAGCAGGCCGCGCCCTTCAAGCCGGAGATGTTTCTCGGCCAGCAGGTGGAGGCGGTGGAGCCGGCCGGCGAGGGATGGCGGCTGACCACCTCGGCGGGCACCCGGATCGAGGCGCGCTGCATCTTCATCGCCGCCGGGGTGGGCGCCTTCGGCCCCAACCGGCCGCCGCTCGCGGGCATCGAGGCCTATGAGGGCAAGTCGGTCCATTACCTCATCAAGCGGCGCGACGATTTCCGCGGCAAGCGCGTGGTGATCGCGGGCGGGGGCGACTCGGCGGTCGACTGGGCCAATTCGCTCGCCGAGCTGGCCGAGAGGGTCTACGTGATCCATCGCCGGCCGAAATTCCGCGCGGCGCCCGAGAGCGTCGCCATGATGGAGCGGCTCGCCGCCGCCGGCAGGGTCGAGCTGGTGGTGCCCTATCAGCTTTCCGGTCTCGAAGGCGCCGGCGGAGCCCTCTCGGCCGTCCTGGTCAAGACGCTGGAAGGCGAGGAGCGGCGGATCGCGGCCGATGCGCTCCTGCCCTTCTTCGGCCTCGCGATGAATCTGGGGCCGATCGCGCGCTGGGGCCTCGCCCTGGAGCGCAATCACATCAAGGTCGAGCCGGCTCATTTCGAGACCAGCGCCAAGGGCATCTACGCTATCGGCGACATCGCCAGCTACCCAGGCAAGCTGAAGCTGATCCTCACCGGCTTCGCCGAAGCCGCCGCGGCCGCCCACGGCGCCTATGCGCGGGTGCATCCGGGCGAGGCGCTGCATTTCGAATACTCCACCACCAAGGGCGTGCCGGGACTTAGCTGACGCGGGCGCCGGGCAAAGGGTCGCCGAACCTCCTTTACGGACTGTTATCGGCCCGGCGCCAGGACATGCGATGTCGGGACGCAACGCAGCCGCGAGGGGAGAGGCGAGCCGCCTACTCCGCGACCGACACGGTGGCCGCGGCGCGGGCCGGGATGCGGCAGGTGACGGCGGTGCCCTCGCCGGGCGTGCTCTTCAGCTCGACCCGCCCGCCATGCAGCTCGATGAGGCTCTTCACAAGGGCGAGGCCGAGACCCGCGCCGATCTGGCGGTGCGAACCATGCCCGCGCTCGAACTTGTTGAAGACGCGCGCCTGATCCTCCGGCGAGATGCCGATCCCAGTGTCGGCGACGGTCATCACCACCTCCTGCCCGTCGCGCGTCACGGCGAGACTGATGCTGCCCCCCTCGGGCGTGAACTTCACCGCGTTGGAGACGAGATTGTAGAGCGCCTGCTTCAGCCGGCGCTCATCCGCCTGCACCTCGCCCACATCCTCCGCGCAAACCGTCTGGAAGGTGAGCTGCCGGTTGCGCAGGCGCTCATGCGCCAGGCTCTCGACGCTTTGGATCAGCGCCTTCATATCGACCGGCCCGACTTCGAGCTGGAGATAGCCCGCTTCGATATTGGCGACGTCGAGGATGTCGTTGATGAGGGCGAGGAGGCGCTGGGAGGCCTCGACGATGCCCTTGCTGTACTCGATCTGCCGCACGTTCAACGGGCCGAAATACTGGCGGTCGAGGATCTCGGCGAAGCCGATGATGGCGTTGAGGGGCGTGCGCAGCTCGTAGGAGACGTTGGCGATGAATTCCGATTTCAGGCGGTCGGCGTGCTCCAGCGCCTCGTTGCGCTCCCTCAGCGCGCGCTCCACCCGGCTCGAATCGGTGACGTCGAGATAGGTGAAGAGGCAAGCGCCGTCGGGCAGCGGCACCGAGGCCCAGTCGAGCGAGGTGCCGTCCCGGCGCTCCATGCGACCGGAGCGCGCCTCCGGCTCGGCGACGCTGGCGATCAGCTTCTCGCGCAGGAGGCTCCAGCGCACCTGCGGAAAATAGCGGCGGATGCGGTCGACCAGCACGGAGGCATGCGGTTCGCCCGCCAGCTCCTCGGGCGTGAAGTTCCACATCCGCGCGAAGGCGGGATTGGAGAGCTTCAGCCGCCCGTCGCCCGTGAAGAGCGCGACGCCTTCGTAAAGATGGTCCAAGGTCTCGCGCTGCACGGCGATGAGGGTGTTGTGCGAGCGCTCCAGCGCCAGGCGGTCGGTCACGTCCTCATAGGTGAGGACCACGCCACCGAAGGGATGGGGCGCGGCCACGAGGCGAAGCGTGCGCCCGTCGGGCAGATGCAGAAGATCCTCGATCGGCTCGATGATTCCGAGGAGCTGCTTCTGCAGGTCGCGCTTGTAGGACTTGAAGTCGACCGTCTCCGGAAGGCGGCGGTTCTCGCGCAGGACCTCCAGGACCTCGCCGAAGCTGGGCTCGGTGCCGAGCCAGCGCTCGTCGAGCTGCCACAGGGCGGCGAAGGCGCTGTTGAAGAATTTGACGCGGCCGTCCGGACCGTAGATGACGATGCCGGTGCTCAAGGTCTCCAGCACCTCGGCATGGGCGGCGATGTGCCGCTCCAGCTCGCCTTGCGTGTCCTCCAGCGCCGTCAGGTCAAGGGCGTAGCCGATGGTCCCTTTCCCGGGCCCCGGCAGCTCGGTCAGGTCGAGCAGGCGGCGCGCGCCTGCGGCGATGACATGGTGGCTTTCGCTTTGCGCGACGCCGGCGCCGAGCGCGCGCGAGGCAAGTCCCCGCCCGTCCTCGTCGACCGAGCCGCGCGCGATCTCGATCCCGGCCTCCACCGCCGCCTCCGGGTCGGCATCGACCATGCGCGCGTATGTCTCGTTGCAATAGAGCAGCCGGCCGTCCGATCCGCGACGCCAGACCGGGATCGGCAGGGCGTTGAGGGCGGCCGAGAGGGCCGCGCGCTCCTTGCGCAGCGTTGCGGCGTCCTTGACCCAATCGGTGACGTCGCGCACCCACAGGACGGGGATGTCTCCGGCGAGGCGACCGCTCGCCTGCAGGACCTCTTCGCCCTGGACGAGGCGAAGCAGCATCTCGAACCCCGTCTTCTCGCGCTTGAGGCGATCGACCGCGCCGAGGAACCGGTCGACATCGCCCGGAGCCAGATGGCGGGCGACCTGCGCCGCATCGGCGAGCGGCGCCTTGGCCCGCAGGAGCGTGGCGAGGGCGGGAGTTGAGCGCGCCGGCGATTCGGCGCCCGGGGGCCACCACATCATCCCGACCGGCGCATGATCCAGGAGCGCGCCGAGGCCCACGCCAGGGGGATTGACGCGAGCCAGCCACGCGGGGCGGCGCCACCAGATGAAGGCCGCCGCAGCGGACAGAAGCGCGAGGGCGAGCGCCGCGCCGACCGCCATCATGATCCAGTCGATGCCTTGAACGCCGCTGGAGGTCAGCTCCGGCTCCCCTCGCCGAACGGATCGGCTCCGAAGGTCGTAGGTATGCTCCCCCGGGAAGTCAGAATAAGCTCTGGCTTGCGCCGCGGCAAGCAAGGAGGGCCGCCCGGGGCACACAACGCGGAGTTTATCGATGCCCCTCAGCCTTCCGCCGGAGCAGAGAAGCCCCGCCGCCTGGTACGGCCCCGAGATGGCCCGGCGCGACGACTGGCTGATGCCGCTCTCGGCGGGCGAGCGTGCGGAGATCGAGGCCGCCACTCATGCCCTGGCGCGGCGGCAGGCCGACATCGCCGCGATCCGGGCATGCGACTTTCCCTTGCCGGAGCTCGGGCCCAAGCTCAAGGCCCGCAATCGCGCGGAGGTGCTGAACGGCCGCGGTTTTCTGCTCATCCGCGGGCTGCCGGTCGAGCGCTGGAGCTTGGCCGAAGCGGCCACAGCGTTCTTCGGCCTCGGATCGCATCTCGGGAGCGCCCGCTCGCAAAACGCGATGGGGCATGTCCTTGGCCATGTGCGCGATCTCGGGCTGGACGCCGGGAACCCCGACGTGCGCATCTATCAGACGAACCAGCGCCAGACGTTTCACACCGATTCCTGCGACATCGTCGGCCTGCTCTGCTTGAAAACGGCGAAAGCGGGCGGGCTCTCGGCGCTGGTCAGCGCCGTCACGATCTACAACGAGTTCCGCCGCCTGCGCCCCGATCTTCTGCCGGCGCTGTTCGCGCCAATCGAGA
>DATIDB010000180.1:0-3740 GCA_035456545.1 Alphaproteobacteria bacterium
CGGCGCTTTGGCCGCTGCGGAAGTTCCCGGTGCTCGTCGATGATGGACGCGCGATCGTCGAGGCGACGATCATCATCGAGCATCTGGCGCTGCATCATCCGGGACGGTTCCGGCCCATTCCGGAGGATGCCCGTGCGGCCCTTTCGGTGAGGATGCTCGACCGGTTCTTCGACAACTACGTGATGACGCCGATGCAGAAGATCGTCGGCGATTTCATCCGAAGGCCCGAGGCGCGCGATGCGCAGGGCGTCGGAGAGGCCCGCGCGACCCTCGAGGCCGCCTATCGCTGGATCGAGGGCGTCCTGGCCGCCCGGCAATGGGCAGCGGGAGAGGCCTTCAGCCTCGCCGATTGCGCCGCCGCGCCGGCGCTTTTCTATGCGGACTGGGTGCACGAGATCGGCGCGGAGTTTCCCAATCTCCGCGCCTATCGCTCCCGGCTGCTGGCCCGGCCATCCTTCGCGCGCTGCGTCGAGGAAGCGCGGCCGTACCGCTCCCTGTTCCCGCCGGGAGCGCCCGATCGAGACTGAGCCGGGGAGCCTCCGGTCGACGGTTTCAGGCCGCGTTCTGCTGAGGGGCGATGCGCGCAAGGAAATTCGCGAGCAGGTCGTGTCCCCGCTCGGTCAGCACCGCCTCGGGATGGAACTGCACGCCCTCGACGGGATGCGTGCGGTGGCGCAGGCCCATAATCTCGCCTTCCGGGCTCCAGGCGCTGACCTCCAGCTCGTCCGGCACCCGCTCCGATGCGGCGATGAGGGAGTGGTAGCGGGTCACGCGCAAGGGGTCGGGCAGGCCGCGGAACACGCCGCGTCCGTCATGTGCGATCAGGGATGTCTTGCCGTGCATGGGCCGGCGCGCGCGGAGCACGAGGCCGCCATACGCCTCGGCGATGCACTGATGGCCAAGGCAGACGCCGAGGATCGGGATGCGCGGCCCCAGCTCGCGGATGACGGCGTTCGAGATGCCCGCCTCCTTGGGCGTGCAGGGGCCGGGCGAGAGGATGATCGCGTCCGGGGCCAAGGCCTCGATCTCGGCCACCGTCAGGGCGTCGTTGCGCACGACCTCGCGCGCATGGCCCAGCTCGCCGACATAGCGGGCGAGGTTGAAGACGAACGAATCGTAATTGTCGATCAGAAGAATCACCGGGGCTCAGTCTGGCGCGAGTGCCGGCCGCTCGTCTATAGAGAGGGGGAGTCACGGCGCCGCGCGGGCGCCTGTCACAGACGAGCGAGCCCCCTCCCATGAGCATCGCCGGCCGGAGCGTCGCGACCATGGTGCGCCCGGTATTGCCGGTGTTGGCCGGCGTCGTCTTCCTGGAGCTCGCGATCGGGGCGCTGGGGCCGGTTGCGGGCGTCCAGCTCGTCGAGCGCGGCGCCTCGGCGAGCCTGGTCGGCCTCGTCTCCTCGGCCTATTACGCCGGTTTCCTGATCGGCGCGCTGTTCGGCGCGCGGGTGATCGACCGGGTCGGGCATATCCGCGCCTTCAGTGCGCTGGCCGTGCTCGCCGCCGACGCCGCTTTGCTTCACGCCCTGGTCGGCTCGCCCTATGCCTGGGCGGCGTTCCGGGCCGCGATCGGCATGGCGGTCGCCGGGCTTTTCGTCGTCGCGGAAAGCTGGCTCAACGACAAGGCTACGCCCGAGACCCGCGGGCGCATCTTCGCCACATACATGGTCGCCTCCTGGGCGGCGGCCGGCGTGGCGCCGCTGCTCCTGAGCGTCGCAGATCCCAACGATCCGCTCCTCTTCACGGCGATCGCCATCGCCTTTGCGACCGCGGTGCTCCCCATGGCGCTGACGACGGTGGGCAATCCCGAGATCGAGAGCCGGGCGCATTTCGGCATGCTCAGGCTCTTCCGCATCTCGCCCTTGGGCGTCGTCGCCTGCTTCGGCGCCGGCCTCGTCTCCAGCGCCTTCTATGGAATGACGCCGGTCTATGTCGAGGGCATCGGGCTGACCGCCCGGCACCTCTCGGTCCTGCTTTCGGTCGCTATCCTCGGCGGGCTTCTGGTGCAGTTTCCGATCGGCTGGCTCTCCGACCGGTTCGGGCGGCGGCCCCTGATGTTGGTCTGCGGCGTCCTCGCCTCCGCCTTCGCTCTCGCCATCACTTTTTTCGAGGGGAGGGACTTCCCCGCCATTCTCGCGCTCGCCTTCCTCTTCTCGAGCGCGACCGCGCCCTTCTACGCGCTGGGTGTGGCGCAGACCAACGACTACATCACCTCGCGCGATTTCGTCGCCGCCTCGGGCGGCCTGCTTTTCGCCTGGGGACTGGGCGCGAGCGCCGGCCCCAGCGCCGCCGGGTGGCTGATGCAGCTCGGCGGCCCCGACGGGTTGTTCTTCTACCTCGCCGCCGTGTTGGCGGGGATCTCGGTCTTCATCGTCTATCGGATGTGGAAGCGGCCGGCGATGCCGGCGGCGCAGCAGGGGAATTTCCTGCCCATCGAGCCGCAATGCTCGGGCGCGCCCGAGCTCGATCCGCGCAGCGAGGCCGTGCCAGCTTCGACTGGCCAGGCGCGGGCTTAGGTTAGCGCCCGGGAACCGGCGTCGCCGTCAGGCGCGCCCGCGCGACCGAGCCGACCGCCTCGGCAAAGGCCGTGTCGCTGTCGAGGAGCCTGTGGAAATCGCGCGCCCTCAGGACCAGGAGGCGGCAATATCCGAGCGCCGCGACGTCGGCGGTGCGCGGCTGGTTGGTCAGGAGGGCCAGCTCGCCGAAGAAATCGCCGCTGCCGAGCCTGAGCGGAGCGGGATCGAGCCGCACCTCGACCGCTCCGGACGCGATGAAGTACATCGCGTCCCCGCGCTCGCCCTGGACGACGATGCGCTCGCCGGGAACCGCCACGCGCGGGCGCAGGAGGCGCGCCACCTTGAGGCGCGCCGCAGGGCTCAGCGCGGCGAAGAGCGGCACCCGCGCGATCTGCTCGCGGACCGGCATGATCAGGTCCAGGGGCGGCGGCCGGTCCACGGCGCGCCAGCGCTGGCTCAGTTCTTGATTCAGGTCCTTGTGCACTTCCTCCCCGATCACCTCCTCGGCGAGGAGCTCGTCATATTCCGCTTGCTCGAGGCGCAGCGCCGTGCGCCCGAGCATCCGCGCCTCCAGCGCGCGGGCATAGCCGGGATATTGCAGGCGCAGGGCCTCCAGCGCCTCGACCACCGCGGCGAGCCTTTCGTCCAGGAGCGCGCCCATGCGCGCGGCGGCGTCCTGGCCGAGCACGGGCGCCATCCGCTCGCGGGTGAAGTCGATCAGGGTGGCGACCGCCAGCTTGACGATGGCCAGATGCTCGAAGCGGTCGCCGATCAGGCTGGAGAGCGGCCATTCCGCGCCGAGCTGCCGGTTCGCCAGGAGAGCCAGGCGCAGCGGTCGCGAGAACCCGACAGCGCGCCGGGCCGCCGCCCGATATCCATCCGCCGCGCCGGTCTTGATCGCGTCCTGCAAGCGCCCCGTATCGGCGACGAGCTGGGGGAGCATGCGTCCGGAGACGAGCCGGTCGCCGCGATAGCCGAGATAGAGCCGCTCCTCCCGCCGCGCGAGGGACAGAAGGCCGAGGCGCAGGCGCGCCTCCGCCTCGAGAGTGGCCACCTCGCCGCCGGCCAGCGCGCTGAGCCGCTCGCGGTAGGGCTTGCCCACCGCCTCCGCCGCGTCGGCGGGCGATCCCAGCTCGTGGGCCAGTTCGCCGATGCGCGATTCGACGCGCGCCAGCGCCAGCCCCAGCGCGCCGACCCGCACCGCCCGCTCGTCCTCGCTGAGGC
>DATIDB010000181.1:0-4799 GCA_035456545.1 Alphaproteobacteria bacterium
CTCGCTCGCGGCTGAGATCGCACCGCCATGCGCCTCGACAATCCCCTTGCAGATGGCGAGGCCGAGTCCCGTCCCGGCCACCTTTCGATCCTTGGCGCGCACGCGATAGAACTTCTCGAAGATCCGCTCCAGCTCATGCTCGGCGATGCCGATGCCTTCGTCCGAGACCGAGACCAGCACATCCTGGCCGACGCGCCGGCCGCGGATCCAAATCGTGGTGGCGGGGTCGGAATTCTTGTGGGCGTTGTCGATCAGGTTGATCAGCACCTGTTCCATCAGCACGAAATCGATGGCCAGCATCGGCAGGTCCGCTTCCAGCTCCACTTTGAAGCGGCTGCCGGGTATCCGGGATTTCTGCGATTCGATGGCCGCGCCGATGAGGTCGGTCAGGTCCTCCCACTTCAATTGGGGAGCCAGCGCGCCGGCTTCCAGCTTCGTCATGTCGAGGAGGTTTCCGACGAAGCGGTTGAGCCGCTCCGCCTCCTCGTGGATGGTCTGAGTCAGGTCCTGGCGCGTGCTTTCCTCGAAACCCTTGCCGACTCGCAGGAGGCTCGATGCCGCGCCCATGATCGAGGCGAGCGGCGTGCGCAGGTCGTGGGAGATGGAGGAGAGGAGCGCCGCCCTCAGGCTTTCCGACTGGCTGAGGAAGCGCGCATCCTGCATGCGCTCCGAAAGGCGCGCCCGCTCGAGAGCGACGGCCGCCTGACGCACCATGCCGTCGGTGACCTGCGTCACCGATTCGCTCTGCGCCGCGGCCTGATCGTTGAAGCGGATCGCCAAGACCCCAAGGACGCCCTCTCCGGTCGCGATCGGCAGGTATTGCCGCTCGGCGTCGGGGAAGCGGCCCGTGCCCCGGCCGGAGGGCTGCTCGTTGGCGAGCGCCCAATGCGCCGCCTCGCGGTCGCGGCCGTCGAGAACATCGCCCTCGGGAATCACCGCCTCCAGCCGCTCCTCGCTCTCATGCGGCAGGAGGAAGGTCGAACGGGCGTCGAGAATCTCGTCCACCTTGGCGACGATCACCTGCATGACCTCGCCCGGACGCACCGCGGCGGCAAGATCGCGGCTGAAGCGCAGGAGCGCCTCGGAGATTCGGCCACGATCGCTGGCGGCGATCTCGCGGTCGCGGGCGCGGCCGGCGAGATGGCTGGTCAAGCCGGCCGCGAGCAGGAACATCGCGAACGTCACCGCGTCCTGAAGGCTGCCCGGCGCCTTGAAGGAGAACTGCGGCCAGACGAAGAAGAAGTTGTAGGCGACCACCGCCTCGGCCGCGGCGAGGACGGCGGGGCCGAAGCCGAACCGCACCGCGGAGATCAGCACGGGGGCCAGGAGCAGCAGCATGAGGTTGGCCGAGCCGAGGCTGTCATAGCCGACCCGGGCCAGCACGGCGGCGGCCGCGACCGCGGCGGTCGCCATGAAATAGTTGCGCACCGCGGGAGCGCGCGGACGGATGAGGTCCGCGAGGGAGCCCGGGCGCGAGCGCCGGCGCGGGGTCTGCACGACGCTGACTTCTATGCCTTCGCCCATCTCGACCAGGGCCTGGGCCGTCGCCGACCGGAACAGGCGCGAGAGCGCCGAGCGCTGAGAGCGGCCGACGATGATCTGCGCGGCGCGATGCGCCTGGGCGACGCGGATCAGCTCCTCGGCGACCGCACGCCCGCTGACCACCGCCGTCTCGCCGCCCAATTCGCGCACCAGCGACAGCGAGGCGTCGAGCCGCTCCTGCTGCTCGGCCGAGCGCCGCTCGCGCCCCGCATCGACATGCACGGCGAGCCATCCCGCGTTGTTGCGGATGGCGATGCGGTTGACGGCATGGATCAGCGGCTCGGCGCTGTCGTCCGCGCCGATCCCGACCACGATGCGCCGGCCGACCCAGTTGCGCGCGCCCCCGCGCAGGGTCGTCGCGTCCCGGCGGTCGTCACGGCGGCCGGCATGCCTCAGCGTAAGCGCGCGAAGGGCGGTGACGGTGGAGCGCGCATAGAATAGCGAGCTGGCCCGCCGCATCTGCGGCGGCAGCCAGATCTGCCCGGCGCGGAACCGGCGGATCAGCTCGTCCGGCGCGAAATCGACGACCTCGATCGCGTCGGCCTCGTCGAGCAGACGATCCGGCACCAGAAGGCGGTCGCGATAGCCGGTGAGCTCCGAGATCTGGTCGGCCGCGCTCTCGACGTGCTGCAGGTTCAAGGTGCCGAACACGTCGATCCCGGCCGCGAGCAGCACCTCGACGTCGTGGTAGCGCCGGCTGTCGCCGCGCCCCCCGATCCGCGGCCGGTGCAGGTCGTCGACCAGCACCAGTTGCGGGCGGCGCGCCAGGATCGCTCCGACATTCAGCTCGCGATAGAGGCGGCCCTCCTGCTCGACCACGCGCAAGGGCACCGCGTCCAGCTCCAGCGCGAGGGCGCCGGTCTCGGTGCGGCCGTGGCTGTCGACCAGGCCGATGGCGACGTCGATGCCGGCTTCGCGCTTGGCCAGCGCGCTCTTGAGCATGGCGTGCGTCTTGCCGACTCCCGGCGCCGCTCCGAGAAAGACGGTCAGCCGACCGCGGCGCGCGGCCATCGGCCGCAGCGGCGCGGATCCCGGAGCGGAGCGTAGGCGCGCCTCCTCCTTCCCTCCCGTTGAGGGATCGGCGCCGTCTGTCCCGACGGTCGGCGCATCAAGCGACTGCAGGCCCTGACCCTCCTCGATCATCTCTTCGCGCATCAGATGGAGTGGCCCCCATAAGATGCCAGGATCGAGCGCAAGAACGGACTTCGCTAATAGGAGGGCAGCCCGGCCGAAGGAGGTAGCGGGCGAATCGCCGGTGGACGGGCTTGGCCAAGCCAAAGCCAGGCGGACGGCCGGTTTGCCTCCCGAGGGCGCTTAGGTTAAGGTGCGCGCCGCCAGGACCCGAGGTTCCGGACGGTCCCCGGCGGCACCCGTAGCTCAGCTGGATAGAGCGTTGCCCTCCGAAGGCAAAGGTCGTGAGTTCGAATCTCGCCGGGTGCGCCACCTATCTCATGACGGCTCAGTACAGGATCGACGGCAGGAACGCGCCCGAGGGTTCGCTGTAGAGCCCCAGGCTCATCAGGGTCATGGGCTGCACGACCTTCAAGCCGCGGTCCAGGCACCATCGGAACAGCTCGCCGTTGCGCATCGGCAGGTGAAAGCCGGGCCCGGCGAACTCGGGCGCCTCGGCGATGAGCGCCTTGAGGTCGTCGTTGCTTTCGCCGACGGCATGACCGAAGAAGCCGATCGCGGTGGCAAAGCCCGTCACCCGGCCGCCGCGCTCGGCCACTCGCGCGGTCCCCTGTTCGACCGCATCGAGCAGGTCCCGTTCCCTCTCGAAGCCATGCACCTTGAAGTGCACGCGGTTGCACGCCGGGACATCCTCCCTCGTGGCCGGTCGAACGGAACATCCCGCCACGCCGGCGGCGATCGGAGGGCCTTGCATCGTCACAAGCGGCTCGCGGACGTCGAAGCCCAGCTTCGCATAGAGCGACAGCGAGCGGGCGTGATAGCCCGCCTGCAGCAGGCGAATTGAGGATATTCGCCGCTCGCGCCCCCTCTTCAGAACCTCTTCCATCAATTTCCGGCCGACCGACCGGTTCTGCACGCCTGGGTCCACCGTGATCGGCCCAACGCCCGCGACCGGCCCCGTTTCCCACAGGAAGTTGCTGCCGACCACGCGCCCCTCAAGCTCCGCGACGACCGAGAAGACGTCCTCGCGCGACAGCATGAAGTCCATCAGCTGCCGGGCCGGTTCGACAGACGGAAAATCCGGCGGGAAGTTGTGACGGGCGGAAATGGTCGCGAACGCGGTCTGGCAAATGGAAGCGCAGGCTTCGGCGTCCGAGGGCGCGCCGCGGCGGAGGACCAACGTCATCGCATCTCCCTTTCGCTTCTGTGTTCACGCGAAGTCGAGCACGGCGCCGGCTTGGACCGGCCCGGCGGGGGACGAGCGCAAGGGGGCCTCTCCTATCACGAGCCAAGGACGGGCGCGAGGCTCCGCTTCATGGCGGTCGCCCCCGACCTGACGGACGCGGCCGCCGCGATATGGCGGCCCGCGCCAGCGGTGCCGGTCGAGGAGAATGCGATCGTATGCCTCCTGCGCCGGCGCGAGGTATGCTGACCGCACGCCCATGCGAGAGGTTCGGAGAAGATGCGCATGACCCGATGGACTGTTCTGCTCGCCCTGGCGCCGATCCTATTGGGATGCGCCGACGCATCGGATCAGCAGGTCTGCTATCGGATCATCGAATCGCAGGTGACCGAGGCGGGCGCCCGGGCGCTGGCCGTGGTGCCCTGCCCGCCCGACGAGCGGGGACTTCTGGAGCCGTCGAGCTGAGGAATTGCAGGCTCAGTCGGAGGAGTTGCGGGCCATTTCGGCCAGAACGAGGCGGGCGTATTCCCCGGCCGAGACGAGGCCGCCCGATTCGGCGAGCATCTGAAGGCCGTGCAGAATCAAAGCGCGCGCCAAAGCCGGCCGCGAGATCTCGGCCGTTGCGGCCGCGACGAAGGCGGCGGTGACGCCTCGCGCCCGACCGTCCTGGCTCGGGACCCGCACGGCGCGCGCCGTTTCGAGATCAACGATAACCCCTCCCCCGATATCCGCCATTCAGTCTTCCCCCGCAGAGACGCGAAGGAAGTGGTACGGCCTCCAGGTTTCGGCGCGGTTAATTGCGCGCGGCCGTAGCCGATCGCGCAAAGGATCAGCCGGCGGCGGTCGCCCGGCGAGGCTCTGCATCAGCCATCGCTTGTATTCCGATGAAGTCCAGCACTTCCCACGCCAGGTCGCGGATTTCTCGCGCCGCGTCGACGCACCA
>DATIDB010000182.1:0-3260 GCA_035456545.1 Alphaproteobacteria bacterium
GGTGTTACGAAAGATTGAATCACCTGCGTTGCGCATCCGGCGCGGCGATCGGCCAGGCGCGCCGCGAAGCGCGATGCCGCGGCGCATCGGGCGAGCGGCGCAACGCCGCCGTCGCCGGCCGGGGCGCAACCCCGATGGGCCGGGGCCTTTTGCGCCGCGGGTTCGTCGCGGGGCTTGCCTGGAGCGCCCGGCTACAAGGCTGCGCCCCGCTCCTGCCCGCAGCGCAAATTCCCTCCGGCGCAGATGCTTCAATCTTACGGAATACCGCTCTAACCGGCGCGCGCCGTGCGCCGCAAGGCGTCCAGCACGAAGAGCCGCGCGGCGCTGGACAGGTTGCCCTGGCGAGACGCGTCGATCTCGGCCAGGAGGCGCGCCAGAGACACGCCGCGCCCGCTCGCGATCTCCTTCAGCGCGTCCCAGAACGGCTGCTCCAGGGACAGGCTCGTGCGGTGCCCGGCGATCACCACCGACCGTTTTCGCAATCCGTGAGGGTCCCGGCTCATGCTCCGCGAGGGCGCCCCACCATCGCCTCGGGCCGCACCAGCCGGTCGAACTCGTCGGCATCGATCAGGCCCAGCGCGGCGGCCGCTTCGCGCAAGCTCGTGCCCTCCGCATGCGCCTTGCGCGCGATCTTGGCGGCGGCGTCGTAGCCGATGCGCGGCGCGAGCGCGGTGACCAGCATCAGCGAGCGTTCGAGCAGATCGGCGATGCGGGCCCGATCCGCCTCGATGCCCTCGACGCAGTTCCGGGTGAAGCTCTCCGACGCGTCGGCGAGCAGGCGGATGGAGCGCAACACATTGAGGGCGATGACGGGCTTGTAGACATTGAGCTCCAGATGGCCCTGGCTGCCGGCGATGGTCACCGCGACGTGGTTGCCCATCACCTCGACCGCGACCATGGTCAGCGCCTCGGCCTGCGTGGGATTGACCTTTCCCGGCATGATCGAGGAGCCGGGCTCGTTCTCGGGCAGGATCAGCTCGCCGAGGCCGCAGCGCGGCCCGGAGGCGAGCAGTCGGATGTCGTTGGCGATCTTCATCGTGGAAGCAGCAAGCGTGTTGAGCGCTCCCGACAGCTCGACCAGTGCGTCATGCGCCGCCAGAGCCTCGAACTTGTTCGGCGCGGTGACGAAGGGAAGTCCGGCGATGCGCGCCGCCTCTTCGGCAAAGCGGTGGGCGAAGTCCGGCGCGGCGTTGAGGCCGGTGCCGACCGCCGTGCCGCCCTGCGCCAGCTCCATGACGCGCGGCAGCGCGCCCTCGATGCGCGCGATGCCGGTCTCGATCTGTCTTGCGTAGCCGGAGAATTCCTGGCCCAAGGTCAGCGGGGTCGCGTCCTGAAGATGCGTGCGGCCGATCTTGACGACGTCTGCGAACTCCGCCGCCTTCCGGTCCAGCGCCGTGTGCAGCCCGCGCAAGGCGGGGATCAGCCGCCGCGTCGTCTCCAGCGCCGCCGCGATGTGCATGGCCGTCGGCATGCTGTCGTTGGAGGACTGGGAGAGATTGACGTGGTCGTTCGGATGCACGGGCTTCTTCGCGCCGAGCGGCGCCCCCAGCATCTCGTTGGCGCGGTTGGCGATGACCTCGTTGAGGTTCATGTTGGTCTGGGTGCCGGAGCCGGTCTGCCAGACCACCAGCGGGAAATGATCGTCGAGGCGCCCGTCGATCACCTCATCGGCCGCTGCGAGGATGGCGCGCCCGAGCCGCTCCTCCAGCGCTCCCAGCGCCATGTTGGCGAGCGCCGCGGCCCTTTTCTGGAGGCCGAAGGCATGGATCAACGGGATCGGCATGCGCTCGCCGCCGATGCGGAAATTCTCGAGCGAGCGCTGCGTCTGCGCTCCCCAATAGCGGTCGGCCGGCACCTCGATGGGGCCGAAGCTGTCGGTCTCGGTGCGGGTGGCTGACATGAGCTTGCCTCCGGATCGCGGCCCCTAGGATACAGAACGGACGAGGCGCAGGTCAGGCCGGACGGCGCCCGCGAGGCCGGCGCGGCCCCGCCGCCTTGGCGCGTTGGGCGGCGGCGTAGGCGCCCCGCGCCAGCTCCGACAAGAGATCTGGGTCCTCGAGGGAATCGGGCGGCGCCTCGTGATAGGACATGGCGGTCCGCCGCCCTTTGCTCTCGTAGACGAAGGGCCCCATCCCGGCCGCCTCGAACTCCGGCCGGTTGATCGCATCGGTCTTGAAATAGAGCGTCTCCCCTGCGATGAGGGCGAACATGACGCCGCGCGAGTAGAGGCCGAATCCGCCGAACATGGCGCGGGCGCTCACCGGCCCGAAGGGGCCGAGTTGGTCGATCAGATGGGCGATGAACGCGCTCTCATGCGGTGCCATGGGGAGGGTGTTAGCACGGGCCGGGAGGGTTTGTGGATAGAGCGATCCCTCCTTCGATCGGGAAGGAGGGATCGCCCGGAAGGCATCAGAGCGGACCGATTCGATCCAATCCGATGTCGCGCCTGAGATGCGCGCTCAGATGCTCCAGGGGAGGCGCGCGGCGCCTCCCTGAGCGGCGTCTCATCCGGAAGCCTGCGGCGGCGCGGATGACCGTCGCGAACCGTTCGAAACTCCACCGCCCGGAGGGCCGGGCGAATCCGCTGGATTGCTGAATCGCCATTTCCATCTCCTGTTCGCCTGTCGTGGCAAAGCGGAGTCGAAACGGCGCCGGGCCAGGGAACCCGCCGAGGTCGGGGCGAGACGCCAAAGAGGCGCCGGGCTCGTCGCTCGGCGAGGCTGTCGTCTGATCGGGAGGAGAACCTAAAAGGGAAGAAGCGGTTCGCTCGGGTGATCGGACGCCTGATCCGGCGTCCGCTCGAAGGCCAACGCCGGTGACTTACGCGCAGCCGCGCGGGTGCCACATGGTGTTGACCATTGCTCCACTCCTTCCTCGGAAATGAGGAGCGCGCAGGCTATGCCAGGGCATCGCCTTGCGCAAGGCGGAACGGCTCCCCCGAGTGTCGCCCGGGCGGCGCTGTGACCGCCCCGCCACATCCTGGTTGCGCGGCGTCCCGGCCGCTCGTTCTCACCGGAGAAAAGAGGTCCTCCGCGCAATGCCGTTGAATTGATCAAAATCCCGGATTTAACGCGCGGGTAAGGGCCGGCTCCTAGCCTCGCTCCACCGTTTTCTAATAGAAGGGAGCGTTGCATGACTCGCATCTCAATACCGGCCTTGGCGTCCGTCTCGCTGCTGGCGCTTGGCCTCGTCGCGCTGCCGGCGGGGCTCGATCTGCAGCAAGGCGCGGTCGAACTCCAGGCGGCCTACGCCAAGGGCAA
>DATIDB010000183.1:0-7913 GCA_035456545.1 Alphaproteobacteria bacterium
GCGCCCCACCGAGATCGAGGCCCGGGACGGGAAAGCCGCCGGCCACGAAATCCACTCTCAGGCCCGCCTCGGCCATGGCCTTGGCGAGCACGGCCGAGCGCCGGAGATGGCCGATGCCGAGCAGGTTCTGGACGTAGAAGAAGACGTCGCTCATCGAAGCATCAGATTGGCGCGGATCAGCCCGAGACTTCCGTCCGCGCGGGCGAGGAAAAGCTGCGCCGCTCCGTCCAGGAGCCGATCGGCGGGCGGGCCGATCATGTCCCAGCCCGTCGCCTCGGCATAGAGGGCGCGGATCACGCCGCGATGGGTCACCGCCGCGACCGCCCGACCGGCGCGGGCGACCTCCGACACGAACGGCCGCAGGCGCGAAGCGACCGCGCGGGGGGTCTCCCCATCCGGCGGACGGAAGTCGCGGCCGAGCGGATGGCGGTCGATCGCCGCGCCGGCCTCGGCCAGCAGCTCGGCGCGCAACCGGCCCTCCCATCGGCCCCAATCCATCTCGATCAGCCGCTCCTCGACGATGCAGTCTTGCCGGCCCAGAAGCGCCGCCGTTTCGCGGGCGCGCTCCAGCGGGCTCGTGATCCAAGCGGCCGCCTCCAACAGGGCCGGCATGCGCCATAGGCGCACCGCCTCCCGTCCCGCGGCGCTGAGGGGCCGGTCGGCGCGCCCTTGCAGACGACGCTCGGCGTTCCAATCGGTGGCGCCATGCCGGATGAGGGCGAGGAGGCTCATTGCCCCGCCAACCCGGAGAGGACCGCGTCGAGGCGCCGCACAGCGGCGGGAAAGCCGTGTCGCTCCGCCACGCGCGAGGCCGCTGCGCGGCCATAGCGCTGGCGCAACTCAGGCGCGGCCAGGAGGCGCTCCAGGGCCGCGGCGAAGCCGGCGGCATCGCCGGGCTCGGCCAGGAGCCCCGTTTCGCCGTCGGCGACGATCTCCGGCACGCCGCCCACCCGGCCCGCCACCACCGGAAGGCCGGCCCCGGCCGCCTCCAGGACCGCCATGCCCCAGGCCTCGTTGACAGCAGGCCAGGCGAAGAGGTCCGCGGCGGCGTGAAAGCGGGCGATATCCTGCGGATCGAGCAGGCCGGCGAAGCGGGTCCGCTCCAGGACCGGCGCGAAGGCCTCCTCGACCGCCGGCCGCTCCGGGCCGTCGCCGACAAGGATCAGCCGCCAGGGACGATGCATGAGCCGCCGCATCGCCTCCGCCAGCAGCCGATAGGAGGCGAGCTTGTCGGGCGCGCGCATCATCGCCACGGCGAGGATCCAAGGCTCGCCCTCCGGCAGGGAGAGCGCCCGGGCGATCGTCCCGCGCGCCTCCTTCCGGGGCGGGCCCTGCGGTCTCCGCGCGTCGAGGAAGGGAGGCAGCCGGTGACAGCGCGCCGGATCGGCAATGCCCGAGAGACCTTCGGCATCGGCCGGATTGAGGATGAGGAGCGCGTCGGCCCGGCGGATCGCCGCCGCGGCGGCTTCGTGCCCCAGCGCATAGGAGCCGCTCGCCCGCTTGCTCGCATGCGAGGCCTCGGCGACCAGATAGGGGATGGCGAGCGCGTCGGCCACGCGCGGCCCCAGGTGGTCGGGCGCCTTGTAGTAGAGATGGTAGGTGAGCCAGGCCTCGGGCCGCTCGCCGGCCGAACGCCGCCGGTAGCGGAGGATCAGCCGATCGGCAAGCCTCGCGCCGAGCGCGGCCAATCGTCGCTGGCGCGCTTCATCGCCCCGGCCCTCGCGGCTGCGGAAGCGGCAAGCCAGGTCCACCTGGTGTCCACCGGCCTGCAGCGCCTCGATCAAGAGGCGCGCCACCCGCCGGTCGCCCGAGGGGATCGGGTGATCGGGCGGCTTCAGCGGCGCGTAGAACGCGATGCGCATCCTAGACCAGGCCGGCGGCAAGGCCGCGGCGCGTCGCCTGAAGGCCGAAGCGCCGAGCGAGCCGGTCGATCCCCGCCTCCATCGAGAAGCGGCTCCGCAATCGCTCCTGCCCCGCACGGCCGAGGCTTTCGCGCAGGCCCGGATCGCGGATCAAGGGCTCCAGCGCCCGCGCCAGCAGGGCGGGGTCCTCGGGCGGCGCGAGGCGGCCGGTGACGCCGTCCTCGACCAGCTCCGGGATCGCCGAGAGCTTGGTGGCGAGCACCGGCAGCCCTTGGCTTTGCGCTTCCATCAGCACGTTGGGCAGCCCGTCGCGATCGCCGTCGCGGGCGATGCGGCTGGCCAGCACGAAGAGATCGGCCTCGCGGTAGCGGCGCAGAACCTCCTCCTGGGTCAACGGCCCATGCCAGCGGATGCGCAAGGAGATGCCGCGCCGCTCGGCGAGCCGCCGCATCGCCGCCAACAGGGGTCCGCCACCGACATGGTCGAGCCGCCAAGCCAGATCGGAGGGCAGGCGCGCCAATGCCTCGATCAGCACGTCCATGCCCTTTTTCTCGACGAGGCGGCCCACGGTGAGCAAACGCACCGGATCGGCGACGTCGCGGCCGTCGCGCATCGACGGGCGGGCTTGGGGCGCCGGGAACCGCGCCAGGTCGAGCCCATGATGGACCAGCTCCAGATCCGCCGCCGGCGCGAGGCCCTGCAAATGCGCGAGATTCACCCCGGTGCAGGTCACCGCCCAGCGCGCCTCGGCCAGCTTCTCGCGCTTCTCCCAGTCGGGCGTCGTCCAGATGTCCTTGGCATGGGCCGAGACGCTCCAGGGCAGGCCGCAGATCAGCGCCGCGTAGCGGGCCACCGAGGCCGGCGTATGGAGGAAATGCGCATGCAGCGTCTCGACCTCGGGCGGCAATTCCCGGGCCAGGACCAGCGCCTGACCGAAGCGCCGCCCGCGATTGGGGCTGGGATCGCGCCTGAGATCGGCAAGCCAGGCGCGCAAAGCCACGCGATAGCCGGGACGCCGCCGCAGGGCGCGCCAGGCGCTCAAGACGCGCAGCGGCTCCTGATAGAGATATTCGGGCAAGTAGGAAACGGGCGCGCGGATTTCGTCATGCACGGCATGCCGCTTGGCGTCGGTCGGATGGCGCAGCGAGACGATGCGGATGTCGAGCCCGCGGGCCTCGAGGGCGCGGATTTCCTGGGCGATGAAGGTCTCGGAGAGGCGCGGATAGCCCTTGAGCACAAAGGCGACGGCGCGGCCCATGCGGAAGGCGGTCAGCGCTGCCGGCCGCCGGCGACCCTCAAGGCGGGCCGCCGTCCGCGCTGGAGCAGCCGGGCGACCAGGCGGTCGACATTGAGCAGCCCGTCGAGGAGCCCCGGCACCACCACGGCCGAAGGCGGCGGCTGCTGCGGCAGGTCGCGCAGCGCGGTCGCCATCTTGTGGGCGTCGCAAGGCGCATCCTGGTGCATCACGCGCACCAACCCCAGCTCGCGCGCGCGCTCGGCGCGGATGGACTGCTCCATGCGCGGCCGGGTGCGCGGCATGATGAGCGCAGGCTTGTCGAAGGAAAGGATCTCGCAAAAGGTGTTGTAGCCGCCCATCGCCACCACGCCGACCGAGCGCGCCATCAGATGCTCGAGCTGGGCGTCGAAGGTGATCGCCTCCACCATCTTCAGGCGCGAGGCGCGGGTGAGGAACTCCGCCTGCCGTTCCGATTGCATGAACGGCCCGAGCACGAGGAGGGCGGGATAAGGCAGCCTGCGATCGCTCTCATAGGCCTGCAGGACCCAGTCGATCACCGTCTCGCCGTCCCCGCCTCCCCCGGTGGTGACCAGGATGAACGGGTCGGCGATCTTGAAGAGGGGCGTCGGGGGGATGTGGAGCTTGGGCAGATTGCGGCGCAGATAGCCGGTATAGAAGATCTTCCGGCGCACCGATTTGGGCAGCTCGATCCCCTCCAGCGGCTCGCAGATCTGCGGCAGCCCGTAGACCCAGATCTCGTCATAGAGGTCGCGCAGGGCGGCGACGGCGTTCTTGCGCTCCCATTCGGGGGCCAGAAGGCTCGGCTCGTCCATGATATCGCGCAGGCCGAGCACGCAGGGAACGCCGCGCTCCTTCAGGCTGAGAAGCGTATCGCGGACGTCGCCACGCAGGCCGAGCGGCTCCTTGTCGACGATGAACAGGTCCGGATCGAAGATCTCGGCCGTGTGGCGCATGATCGAGGCGCGCATCTCCAGGACCTGCTCGGTATCGATATGCAGGTTGAGGGCGGTGTATTCGCCGTTGCGCAGCTTGATCACCCCCGGCACCCGGATGAAGTCCACCCGGCTGCGGAAGTCGAAGTTGCCGATGATGGGCGAGCCCGAGAGGATCAGGACCTGGAGGTCCTTGTTCGTCTCCACCAGGGCATGGGCGATGGTGCGGCAGCGCCGCAGATGCCCCAGCCCGAAGCTATCGTGGCTGTAGATCAGGATTCTGGGCGCGCGTTTTGCCTGGTTCATCGGCCCGACCCGTTGCCGCTGACGAGGTGCCGAACTATGGCATAGCCTCCGATGCCGGCAAAAGCCGCGAAATCGGTCGGCCTCGTTGCTCCCATCGAGGATGTTCGGCTAAAGTTCCGCCCGGCTCCAGGGGTGGCGGCGGTGGAGGGTCGGGTCGCTGCCGGGTGAGGGCCACGCCAGGCGGGGGCCCATGGAAAGGAACCTCTTCCGATACATTCTGGTCCATAGCAGATCGGACCAGGTGCTGATTTTCGCCATCGCCCTGGCATCGCAGTTCTTTTATTTCGTATCGCTCGACCTGCCGAAGACGATCGTCAACGTCATCCAGGGCAAGGGCTTCCTTTCCCCCGATTCCAAGCAGCGGGTGCTCGACTGGACGTTTGAGCTGCCGTCCTGGCTCCAGGAGCTCGGCCTGCCGGCGGAGCTCACGGTCTTCCCGGGGGTGGAGCTGGACCAGCTCACCTATCTCTGGGTGCTCAGCCTCATCTTCCTGGTCTTCGTCTTCATCAACGGCGGCTTCAAGTACCTGATCAACACGATGAAGGGGCGGCTCGGCGAGCGGATGCTGCGCCGGCTGCGCTTCGAGCTGGTCGACCGGGTGCTGCGCTTCCCGATCCCTTATCTCAGGCGCATGAAGCAGGCCGAGATCGCCACCATGATCAAGGACGAGGTGGAGCCGCTCGGCGGGTTCATCGGCGATGCGATCGTCCAGCCGGTCTATCTCGGCGGCCAGGCCATCACCGCGCTTCTCTTCATCATGGTGCAGAGCCTGTGGCTCGGCCTCCTGGCGTTCGGCATCGTCCTGGCGCAGGCCTTCATCATCCCGAAGCTCAGGGTGCGGGTGCTGATCCTCGGCAAGCAGCGCCAACTCACGGCGCGCCAGCTCGCCGGCCGGGTCGCCGAACTTGTGGACGGCGCGGTCGAGGTGCATGCGCACGACACCTCGAACTACGAGCGCGCCGATATCTCCGACCGGCTTGGGCTGATCTACCGCATCCGTTTCGAGATCTATCAACGCAAATTCGCGGTGAAGTTCCTCAACAACTTCCTCGCCCAGCTCACGCCCTTCCTCTTCTACCTGATCGGCGGCTACCTCGCCCTGCGCGGCGGCGGCATCGATGTCGGCGGCCTGGTGGCGGCGCTGATCGCCTACAAGGACCTGCCCGGCCCGATCAAGGAGCTGATCGACTGGGACCAGCAGCGCACCGACGTGCAGATCAAATACGACCAGGTGATCGAGCAGTTCGCGCCGGGCGAGCTCCTGGACCCCCGACTCCAGGACCCGGACGCCGAGGCGCGGTTCTCGACGAACGGCACGCTTTCCGTTTCGAATCTCGTGGTCACCGAAGACGGCCGCAGCCGCGCGCTCGACGGCGTGAACTTCACCCTCGAGCTGCCGCGGCGGGTCGCGGTGATCGGGCCCAGCGGCGGGGGCAAGGAGGCGCTCGGCATCGTCCTGGCGCGGCTCCTCCGGCCGACCGCCGGGCGGGTCGCTCTCGGCGATATGGACTGGGCCGAGCTGCCGGAAGCCGTCACCGGCCGGCGCATGACCTATGTCCCGCAAGACGCCTTCATCTTCCCCGGCACCGTGCGCGACAATCTGCTCTACGGGGTGAAGCACCGGCCCGTGCGCCCGCCCGAGCGCGACGCGCAGAGCGAGGCGGCCTGGGCCAAGGCGGTCGCCGAGGCGCGGCGGGCCGGCAATCCGGTCCTCGATCCGCTGGCGGACTGGATCGACTACGCCGCGCTCGGCGTGGACGGCCCCGAAAGCCTCGACAGAAGCCTGATCGCCGCGCTGAGGTGCGTCGACATGGAGGACGAGGTCTATCATCTCGGCCTCGTCGGCACGATCCATCCGGAGCGCGAGCCCGATCTCGCGCGGAGGGTCCTGGAGGCGCGCTCCACCCTGATGCGACGGCTGGCGGACAGCGATCTCGGCCGGCTGGTCGAGCCCTTCCATCCCGACCGTTACAACAACAACGCCTCGCTCGCCGAGAACCTGCTCTTCGGCACGCCGGTCGGCCCCACCTTCGATCCCGAACGGCTGCCTGAGAACCCCTATATGGCGGAGGTGATCCGCGAGGCGGGAATCGGCGAGGACTTGCTCGCCATGGGCCTGAAGATCGCCGAGACCATGGTCGAGCTGTTCGCCGACCTGCCGCCCGGCCACCCCTTCTTCGAGCAGTTCAGCTTCATCTCGGCCGAAAGCCTGCCCGAGTACCAGGCGATCGGTCAGCGGGTGGCGAAGCTCGGCGGCTCGGACCGGCTCGATGCGGCGGATCGGGCAAAGCTGCTGGCCCTGCCCTTCAAATATGTCGAGGCGCGCCACCGCTTGGGCCTCATCGCCGAGGAGCGGCAGGCGCGGCTCATCCAGGCGCGCCGGCTCTTCGCCGAGAATCTGCCCTCCTCCCTGCAGGGAACGGTCGAGTTCTTCGACCCCGAGCGCTACAACGCGGCCTCCACCTTGCAGGACAACATCCTCTTCGGCCGCCTCGTCTATGGCCAGGCGCAGGCCGCATCGCGGATCGGCGCCCTCATCACCGAGGTCCTGGATTCGACCGGATTGCGCGGGGCCGTCACGGCGATCGGCCTGCAGTTCCAGGTCGGGATCGGCGGCAAGCGGCTCAACGCCAGCCAGCGGCAGAAATTGGCCCTGGCGCGCGCACTGGTGAAGCGTCCCGATTTCCTCGTCATCGGCGAGGCGACCGCGGTGATGGATGGGCCGACGCAGAACCGCGTCATGTCGGCCGTTCTCAACGAGTTTGAGAATCGGGCGCTCTTCTGGGTGCTCCATCGGGCCAGCATGGCCCGGCAATTCGATCACGTCCTCGTGGTGAGCGGCGGGCGTCTGGTCGAGCATGGGCCCCCGCAGGCGCTGGACAAGCCCGGCAGCGCCTTCGCCGAGCTGGCCCGGGAGGATTAGGTGAGGCGGCCATGACCATCGATCAGGAAGTCGAGCTTCTGCGCAACATCCCGCTCTTCGCCAAGGTGGATCCGGCGAAGCTGAAGCTCCTCGCTTTCGCCAGCGAGCGGGCGGTTTTCGCGCCCGGAGAGACGCTGTTCCATCAGGGCGATCCGGGCGACGCCGCCTACATCATCATGGAAGGCGAGGCCGAGGTGCTCATCAACGGCCCGTCGGGGCCGATCGCCGTCGCCACCATCGGGAAGAACGATTTCGTCGGCGAGATCGCGATCCTCTGCGACGTGCCGCGCACGGCGACGATCCGCTCGCGCACGGCGCTCACCACCTTGCGCATCACGAAGGACCTCTTCTTGCGCATGCTGATGGACTTCCCGGCGATCGCCATCGAGGTGACCCGCGTGCTGGCGCAGCGCCTCGAGCACACGACCGAGCGCCTGCGCGACGCCCTGGCGCGGAAATAAGGCACGGCGCAGAGCCGCGCTAGCCGATATCCACCAGCACCGGCACGTGGTCGGACGGAAGAGTCCAGCCACGCGCCTCCTTCACGATCTCGGCGCGGGTCAGGGCGGGCGCCAAGGGCTCCGTCACCCAGATATGGTCGAGCCGCCGTCCTCGGTCCGAGGCGGCCCAGT
>DATIDB010000184.1:0-4660 GCA_035456545.1 Alphaproteobacteria bacterium
CAGATCAGCCCGGCGAGGATCGCGAGCCCCACCGAGAAGAGCCACACCCCGTCATAGCGCGCGAAGAGGTCGAACATCCGCCCCGCCAGGAGCGCGCCCGCCGCGCCCCCAACGGCGTGCCCCGCCGCGAGCAGGCCCATCGCCACGCCCATCACCTTCAGGCCCAGATGGCTCGCCGTGATGCTGGCGGTGACCGGAACGGTCGAATAGTCGAAAAGGCCGAACATCACCGCGAAGGCGGCGAGCATGGCCGGATCGCCGGTGATGTTCATCAAGAGGAGGAAGGCAAGTCCGCGCAGGATGTAGATCGAGCCGAGGAGCAGCGGCCGATGCATGCGGTCGCAGAGCCATCCGGCCAGCACGACGCCGCCGAAATTCACCGCCATCAGCAGGCTGTAGGCGGCCGCGCCCGTCACCGGGGGAAAGCCGCACAGGACCGCATAGGGGATGAAATGGGTCTCGATGACGCCCGCCGTCGTGAAGCCGCAGATGACGAAGCTCCAGAACAGCGCGTGGAAAACCGGGCTCGTCCAAAGCGCGCGCGGCGAGGCGCCCTCCGTCCCGGTGCGCGCGGGCTGATGCCGCTCCATGCGCGGCAGGAACGCGACCACCAGCGCGAGCATGACGAGGCTCGCGACCGCGAGGCCGAGATAGGCCCAGCGCCAGCCGATCCCGGCGAAGACGGCCGCGATCGCCGGCAGAAGGAAAAGCTGCCCGGCCGTCGCGCCCGAGGTGGCCATCCCGGTCGCCAGGCCCCGGCGCTCCGTGAAGGTCCAGGCGACGGCCGTCGAGATCACGGATTGGGAGACGAGGCCGAAGCCGATCGCGGCGATGCCGCCATAGGCCAGCAGAAATTGCCACGAGCTGCCGTCGATGGCCGCGGTCAGAGCCAGCCCCACCGCCAGTCCAAGAAGGCCGCCCGCCAGCACCCCGCGCGGACCGACGCGGCCGAGCGACGCGCCGGCCAGGATCGCAAAGAGCGCCGAGGTGATCAGCGCGCTCGCGCCACCGAGGGAGCCGAGTGAGCGGGTCCACCCGAACTCCGCCTCCCAGAATGGCAGCGCGACCTGCAGAGCGGACCGCGCCGAGAAGGACAGGCTGAGGGCGAAGAACCCGAGGACGACAAGAATCCAGCGGCGCGACAGGCGCATGCGGGGCTCCGGCTCCTCTGACAGCGCAATCGGGACGGGAGGCTAGCTGCGCCCCGATGCGCGCCGCAAACGCGGTTTTCTCATGCCTCGCATGAGCTCAGCTTAGGTCGCCGGCGGCGCTCCGGCAGGCTCGGCCGCGTCCCTGGCCGCCTCCTCCAGGAGCCAGGCGCGGAACTCGGCGATCTTCGGCTTGCCGGCGGTCGATTCGGGGCAGACGACCCAATAGGAGAATTCCGCCTTCAAGGAGAGCGTGAAGGGCTGAACCAGCCTTCCCTCCCGAAGGTCCTGCGCGACCATCGACCGTCGCGCGAGCGCAACGCCTTGGCCCGCGATCGCCGCCTCGATCAGCATCGCGCTATGGCTGAAGCGGGGTCCGCGCGAGGCGTCGATGTCCGCGAGCCCCGCGGCATGGAGCCAGCTCCGCCAGTCTTCGACGACGTCGACGTCGTGCAGCAGCGTGTGATGCTTCAGATCCTCCGGCGCGCGCAACGGATGAGCCGCATCGATGAGCGTGGGGCTGCAGACCGGGAAAACGATGTCCTGCAAGAGGGGCGTGCTGGAGAGGCCGGGATAGACGCCGCGCCCGTAGCGAATGGCGATGTCGACGTTGTCGCGACGGAAATCCGTCAGCGCGTCGTCAGCGTCTATCCGCACGTCGATATCGGGCCGCCGGTCGCGGAAGCGCCGCAATCTCGGGACGAGCCATTTGGCCGCAAAGGAGGTTCCGGTGCTGACGGTCAGGAGCCCCGCGGCCTCGCTGGACCTCAGGCGCTCGGTAGCCTGTTCCAGCCGGTCGAGGATGTCCTCCAGCTCGCGCATATAGAGCCCGCCCGCATCGGTCAGCAGGAGCCCGCGGTTCAGCCGCCGAAAGAGCTGCACCCCGAGCCGATCCTCCAGGCCCTTGACCTGGTGGCTGACCGCGGCCTGCGTGACGTTCAGCTCATCGGCGGCGCGCGTGAAACTGAGGTGGCGAGCGGCCGCCTCGAAGGCGCGGACGGCATTCAGCGGGGGAAGGCGGCGGCCCATGCGACCCTTCCTTTTGCCCTAGAAAACCTATGGCATGATACGAGAACTTGTCGTTTGTCGACAAGCCTGGATCGGCCCATTCTCAGGGTCAAGACGATCAGAGACCAGCCGATCCCCGGCGGGTTGGATCAAACCAGCTAAGGGTGACCAAGATGTCGATCCAGTTCTATCATCCGGTTTCCGTCACCACCAGACTTGCAATCGCCGATCGGGCGCGCCACGCCGCCGTCGTCCTCGCGGACGCCTTCTCCGAGTGGCGGGAGCGCATCCGCCAGCGCCATACCCTCGCGCGGCTCGACGACCGGCTCCTTCGCGACATGGGCCTCACCCGGTCCGATGTGGAGCAAGAGGTCTCCAAGCCGTTCTGGCAGGCCTGAAGCGGCGTCATCATGAGGACGGAACGCGCCTTGCGGGCGCGGGATCGGAAAGGTCCCGCGCCCGATGCTCTTTCAGGATTCGCGCGCTATTCCGGCGCCGGGGTGCCTTCGCCGGCGTCGAAGGTCAGCGGAGGATCGCAACTGGGCTGGCCAGGAGGTGGCGTGCAGGATGGCTCGACATTCGCCTTGGCGGCGCGGTCAAGGTGCAGGATGGAAGGCGCCGAATAGGCGACGGCGGCGGCGAAACCCAGCCGGGCCAGCGCCTGACGCCGACTCGCCGTCAATTCCGGTTTCGCACCGGCCGGTCGCGAAGGATGTTCCGACACCGCAGTCCGTTCCTTCTCCGTTCCCAGGCGCGGCGGACTAAGCTAGAGTTCCGGTTCCGCGCCTCCGGGCAATGCGAGAGAATACCAGAGCATTCTTGCGCGGCAAAGGGGATACGAAACCGTGCTCGCGCAAGAAAATTCCATTGCCCAGCGCCTCTGCCGCGGCGTCTGCCGTGCGCTTCTCGACCTCGGCTATGTGCCCTTGAGCGAATTTCGCCTGGCCTGCGGCCGGCGCGCGGATGTCTTCGCCCTCTCCGATTGCGGCGAGGCGGTGATCGTGGAGATCAAATCCTCGGTGGAGGACTTCCGCACCGATCAGAAATGGCCGGAGTACCAGCCCTGGTGCGACCGCTTCTATTTCGCGGTGCCCGAGACGTTTCCTCAGCACCTGATCCCCGAGGATTGCGGGCTGATGGTCGCCGATTCCTGGAGCGCGGCGGTCTTGCGCGAGCCGCCTCTGCGGCCGCTGGCGCATGCCCGCCGCCGGGCGCTCACCTTGCGCGCGGCGCTGGCGGCGAGCGAGCGGCTGCTTCGCTTGACCGGTCCGGGCGTTTGAGACCGGCTCAGGCCGTCGTCGCCGAGCGCAGGCGGGCGAGGGTGGCGCTGGTGCTGTGGTCGGGCTTCACGGGCGCGAGCCGAACCTCCCCGCCATAGGCGCGCACTTCGGCCGCGCCGACGACCTCCTCCTCCCGATAGTCCGCGCCCTTGACCAGAAGGTCGGGCCGGATCGCCTCGATGAGCGCAATCGGCGTGTCCTCGGCGAAAGGCACCACCAGATCGACCGCCGCCATGGCCGCCAGCACCGCAGCGCGGCTCGAGAGCGGCTGCACGGGGCGCGAGGGGCCCTTGAGGCGGCGCACGGAGGCGTCGTCGTTCAGAGCGACGACGAGCCGGTCGCAACCCACCCGCGCGAAGGCCAAGAGATCGGCATGGCCCGGATGCAGGAGATCGAAGCAGCCATTGGTGAAGCCGATACGCAGGCCCTGGAGGCGCCAGCGGCGAACCTGCTCGAGCGCATCGGCAAGGGAGAGCGTCTTTTCCCGGCGGCCATCCTGCTCCAGCGCCGCAAGGATCTCGCGGGGCGCTGCGACCGCCGGCCCCAGTTTGCCGACGACGATCCCGGCCGCCGCATTCGCAAGCTGCGCAGCCTCCGCCAGCCCGGCGCCCGCCCCCACCGCGGCGGCGAGCACGGCGATGACCGTGTCGCCGGCCCCCGAGACGTCGAAGACTTCGCGCGCTGCGGCGGAGAGATGCCGCTCGCCGCGCTCCTCCACCAGCAGCATGCCCTGCTCGCTCAAGGTGACCAGCACCGCTCCGAGGCCATGCACGCGCAAGAGCCGCCGCGCGGCCGCCTCGATCGCCTCCAAGCCGTTCAGCACCTCGCCGGACGCCTCCGCCAGCTCGCGCCGGTTGGGCGTGAGGAGGTCGGCCCCGCGGTAGCGCGCCCAGTCGCCGCGCGGATCGACGGCGACGAACCGGCCGGCGGCGCGAGCGCGCCCGATCAGCTCCCTCGCAAGCGAACCCGCCAGCACGCCCTTGCCGTAATCGGAGAGCACGACCGCATCCGCCCGCGCCATTTCCTTTTCGGCCGACGCGCGAAGGCGCGCCACCGTCGCGTCGGATATCGGCGCACGCTTTCCCGGTCCGCGCGCAGCAATTGATGCACGCCGGCAAGAAATCGAGTCTTGACCGAGGTCGGACGGCCGGGCTCGGCGACGAGAGAGGCATCCGCGCCGCTCGCCTGCGCGAGGCGCGCCAGCGCCTGCCCCGGGGCATCCTC